>CAZUVG010000235.1:372-5296 GCA_964623765.1 uncultured Roseicyclus sp. | reverse complement strand
TCAAGCAGCGCCATCGCGATTGCCGCGTCGTGCGCCGCAAGGGCCGGGTCTACGTTATCAACAAGACACAGCGCAGGTTCAAGGCCCGCCAGGGCTGAGACACGCCAACCACGACCCGAGGAAAACCTGCGAAAGCCGCCTCGAAGGGCGGCTTTCGGCTTTCCGGGACGGGGCGACAGCTGGTGCAGGATCCTGCCGAGGCTGCCGGTCAGAAAGACCGCCAGCATCGACAGGTCGAGATGGCCCGCAACGGGCAACGACCCGAACAGCGGCCCCCTGCTCTCAGCCGGACACCTCGGCGACCCGCTCGCCGGGCCCGTCCAGCGCGACCCGGGTCAGGGCCGAGACGAGACGGACGAACCGCTCCCGCGACCCGGCAAGCTCGGCCAGTTCAGCTGCATCATCGGGCAGGCCCAAATCGGCCGCGGTCTTGCGCCCCGGCCCGTCGAAGCGGGGATGGAGCACATCCCAGACAAGTTGAACCTCCCGCGCGAAGATGGACGCGCCGAGCGGCCCGAGGCCCTTCGCCCCCTGCAGCGCCTGCAGCACGCCGTCGGCGTCCTCCGCGGCATCCCGCAACCGACGCAGGTCGCCCCGCCAGCTTGTCTCGACCCACTCGGCCGCATCCTGCAGGTAGCCTGCGGTGGATTCGTCGTAACGCGCGTATCCGTTCTCATTGAGAACGCGCACGACGTCTTCCCATTTCGCCGCGCGCAGCGACGCGGCCTTGTGGAGACCGGCCTCTCGCAAGGCTGCCGAGGCCTCGACCGCATGGCGCGCGCCGATGCGGGCCGACAGCATGATGCTGCCGACGAGCCAGTGGAACAGTTCCTGCGGTGTATCCTGCGCGATGCGCGCGCCGATCTCTTCGGAATAGAGGGCTCCGCTTTCCTCGATCAGCGCATCGACCAGGTCGGTGCTGCGGCTCATGGCGCTCTCCCCAGCTTTGGGGATGAACGCGCCTGGGCGCGTCCGGTTTCAATCCGGCACCGGGCGCATCATGCGCTGCGGCGAACCATCATGACCCGGCCGAGGATTCCGACGACAAGACCGACGGGCGTGAGCACCGCCGGCCAGACCGTCAGGTCTCGCGGGCCGAATATCTCGGCAAGAAGAAACAGCGCCGCCAGCCAGAACAGGCCGAAGCCCGAGGTGCAGACGATTGCCCAGAGCTTCTTTCCCCGGTCGCCACCCTCGGCGAAGGCAGGACGGCCCTGGTTGGCGAAGGCGTTTGGGGGGCGCGGCTGCTTGTCAGCTTCGCTCATGGCGCTGGCCTCTCGATGCTGGCACGGTCCAGCGGGACGATATAGCGGACTGCGGGAAAATCCAGCCCGCCCGACGGCGGCCGGCATCGCGGAGGTTCAGCAGTCTCCGGCGGCCTCTAGCGCCGCGTCGGTGGAAAACTCGATAATGAAAGTGGCCCCGCCGTCGCCGTCGCGCACCGTCAGAAGGCCCGGAGGCCCGGCGCAGAAGGCATAGCGATCCGGCGCGAGTTGCAGCGCCCGGCCATCTTCCACGCGATCCTGAAGCTGCGTTTCGAGCTGAGCGAGGCCGTCATCTCCAAGGCGCACCACCCCCTCCGTGCTCTCGCAGAAAGCGGTGTCACCCTCCTTTCGCAGCGTGATCTCGAACCCCGTTTCAGCCTCGCGGTAGACTCCGCGGCCACCGTCCGAGAACGGCTCGACCACCTCGAATCCGGCGGCGAACGGCGTGCGGCCGGCGGGAAAGCCGTTGTTCATCCACGCGAGGCAGTTCTCCACACCCTGAAGGAGCGTGACCACATCCGTCTCCTGCGCGCGCGCACCTTTTGCCGGGGACATTGCAACGGCAATCGCCACGGTCAGGAGAACGGGAAACCTTGCGGCTGCCATCGTCATGCTCCTTCCGAGCCGGGGGTGGAGGCGTCGCGTCCGGGGTTCGGCCCGACCGCCGAGGGACATTCGCAATCGGCCAGAAGCTCGTTGGCCTTCGCCGACCGCTTGCCCGCGGGCTGCGCCTCCAGCGCCGCGCGGGCGGCCCGCAGTCCCCAATCGATGTCGCCCTCGACCCAGGCCGGGGTCGCGGCGCCCTCGCCGAGGCCGCCGCCGCGCGCGTCGCGGCTCTCCCGCGCCTTCCGGCCCAGCGCGCCGAGCGCGGCCTGCCGCTCGTCCTGCCGCAACTCGTCGAGATCATCGGGGCCGAAGCGCGCGACCATCTCGGCGGCCCAGTCCGGCAGTCCGCGATCCTCGCCCAGCGCATCGGCCAGCGTCTTCTTCGCCCATGTCATACGGTCGTCCGGCATCGTTCCTGCTCCGTCCATTGGTCAGGCGGCCAGCCGCCGCGCCTCGTCCACGAGTTCCTTGAGCATCCCGCGCATCTCGACCAGATCGTCGCGGGGGCGTCCGTCCTCGTGCTCCTCGATCGCGGCATCGAAGGCCTCCAGCACGGTCTGCTCGCCGTCGGCGACCTGCTTCAGGGCGTCCTCGTCCAGTTCGTCGAATGCCGCGCGCAGAGAGACCACGGTCTTGTTGACCGTCGCCATGGCGGAGCCCTGCCCGTCCGGTTGCCCGCCCTCGGCCACGAGCAGCGCCGAGACGCGCTCGGCCGCCTCGTGATGCTCCTCCCGGATCTTCTTCAGGATGGGCTCGATCCCGGGCTCCGCGCGCTTGAGCATCGAATCGAGTCCCTCGCGAGCATCGACCAGCCGCGTCAGCAGGCCCTGCAATGCCTCGCGCCGTTTCCATACCTTGGGGTCGTCGCCAGGATTGGGGATGGGAAAGGTGGGGTAAGAGGTGGACACCGCTGACTCCTGTCGGTTGTTCCGGGTTCGACCGGAAAACGCGACGTGTCGGGCGCGGGTTCCCTCAGCCGGCGGCGCCGTGCACTGCCGCGGCCAGCACCTTCAGGCCGGTCACGAGGTCGGCCTCGGCGGTATCCTCGGCGAAATCGTGGCTGATCCCGCCGATCGAGGGGACGAATAGCATCCCCACCGGCATGAGCCGCGAAAGGTTCGAAGCGTCGTGCAACGCACCGGACGGCATCCGCCGCCAGCGGCCGGGGGCCACGTTCTCCGCCGCATCGGCCAGCGCCCGCTGCAGACCTGCGTCCATCGGCATGGGCTTGAGGTCCTGCCGCAACCGCTCCACCTCGATCCGGCAGCCGGTCGCGGCGACAACTTCTTCTAAAAGATCTCGGATCACCGCCTCCATCCGGTCGAGCCGGCCGTCGTCGATGTCGCGCCACTGCAGCGTGAACTCTGCCCGTCCGGGAACGACGGAGGAGGCGTTGGGATGCAGGCGCACATGGCCGATGGTCCAGACCGACGTGGGCGTCACGACGTTGGCGAACCGTTCGGGAAGGAGCGTCGAGACCCGCGCCACGGCGGCGAACGCGTCGGCGCGCTTCGCCATCGGGGTCGTGCCGGCGTGGTTCTGCTGCCCCTCCACGATCACCGTGAACTGCCGCAGGCCGACGATCCCGGTCACCACGCCCACCGCTTCCCCCGCCTCGTGCAGCACGGGACCCTGCTCGATATGCGCCTCGAGGAACCCGGTGAAGCGCGACGGATCGACGAAGTCGCCTGCCTGCCCCGCCACGGCAGCCCGTGCATCGGCGAAGCCTGTCCCATCGGTCGCCACCAGCCCGTCCGCCTCGGCGAGCGGCAGCTTCCCCGACCACACGGAGGACCCGGTGAGCGCGCCGAACCGACCCTCCTCGTCCTGGAAGCTCACGACCGAGACGGGCGGCCCGCCCGCTTCCTGAGCCGCGCGCGCGACCTCCAGCCCCGCGATCACTCCGAACGCCCCGTCGAGCCAGCCGCCTTCGGGCTGCGTGTCGGAATGGGAACCCGCCAGAAGGCTCCGCCCTGCCCCGCGCGCAAGGCCGAAGAGGTTGCCCACGGGGTCCATCCGCGGCTCGAGCCCCGCCGCCGCGAACCGCTCGGACAGCCACGCCCGCGCCGCGATGTCCGCCTCCGAGAAGGCGCGCCGCCGCACGCCCCTCGTCGCCTCGTCGCCGCCGAACCGGCGCAAGGCGTGGAGGTCGGAGAGGAATCGGTCGGGATCGGGGGTCATGTCAGGCCTCTTCGCGCGGTTTCTTCCTGTCTTCGCAGACCCCGCCCGGGGCGTCCAGCCGCGCTCGCGCTGGCCGCCTTGCACTTCCCCTTCCGATCGCCCATCACCGCGCCGTACAGCGAAAGGCGGACGCTTTGGGCGAACTCATTCTCATCCGGCACGGACAGGCCAATTCGGGCGCGAGCGACGAGGCCGGCTATGACCGCCTCTCCGATCTCGGCCGCCAGCAGGCGCGTTGGCTCGGCGAGTGGCTGCGGACCCACGAGGGACCCTTCGACCGCGTATTGATGGGCAGCCTCCGCCGCCACCGCGAGACGGCCGAGGAAATGGGCGAGATGGGTGCCGACCGCGAGGTGGACGCGCGCCTCGACGAGCTGGACTACTTCAACCTCACCCGCGCCCATGCCGAGCGGAACGGCGGCCGCGGCCCGCATTCGCCCGAGGATTTCGTGGACCACATCCGCGACGTGATGGAGGCGTGGTCCCGCGCCGAGATCCAGGGGCGCGAGAGCTACGCGAGCTTCGAGGCACGCGTGGCCGAGATGCTGACCATCGCCGCCCGGCCCGGGCGCCGCGTGCTCTGCGTCACGTCGGGCGGCGTGATCGGGATGATGGCCCGCCACATCCTCGACCTCGACCCGGGCCGCATGGCGCATCTGCTGGTGCCCATCCGGAACACCTCGATCCACCGGGTCGCCGTGCTGCCGCAGGGCCGCATTCTCGCGGGCTTCAACGCCACGCCCCATCTGGACGCCGCCGACCGGGCGCATGCACGGACGGAGTTCTGAGGGCCACGCCCGGAATGTCTTCCCGGCCCGCGGCGCACCACGGCCGCAATCCGGTTTTTCGTTAACGCCAAAGCGGCGATCGCG
>CAZUVG010000235.1:0-362 GCA_964623765.1 uncultured Roseicyclus sp. | reverse complement strand
CGCTGCCCCAGCGTCGGCAAGGGAAAAGCGGCGCCCGGGGCGTTCGACGCCCCGACCCCCGCCGCGCGGGGCCGGTCCGGTCGGCGGCACCGCCCGCTACCCGACCCGGGCACTCCTGCCCGAAACGCGGGAACTCGACATGGCCCCCTCCTTGCACGCGAGGCAAGGCGCGGACGCGGCCCGCCCTCCGTCAGGCTCACATCAGATCCTCTTCCTCGCCGGAGACGTCCAGACCCATCGTCTCGGCACCGGCCTCGATATGGTCGGCGAAATGCGGGCTGCCCAGCAGGTAGTCGGCCGTGGGCGTCGTTGCCTCGCCCTGCGCGGTGCGCAATGCCTCCGCCCAGTCGTCGGGCTCGAAC
>CAZUVG010000234.1:4094-5303 GCA_964623765.1 uncultured Roseicyclus sp. | reverse complement strand
CGTTCAGTGTATCCGCACGGTGAGTGTCGCCTTCCCGCTCGGCGTTCGCCGCCTCGCGGGCCAGTTTGTTTCCAACTTCGAAATGGGCGTTCACAAAACCCATGATCTTGTCGATCTGAAGCTGCGATAACCCCGCCCCCTTGGTGAAATCCCCGCTCTCGTCGAGACGGCCTTCACCAAGCAGGAGTTTCACGCCCTCCGGCCCGAACTTGTCGAGTTTGTCGATGGCCCGGAGCACGATTCCCCGTTCCTGCGCCTTGTCCTCACCCGCGAGCCCCGCGACCTCCATCACCCCGTTCAGCACCTTCCGGTTGTTCACCCGCACGATGTAGTCCCCGCGCGGGATGCCCACAGCCTCGAGCGTCTCGGCGAGCATGGCGCAGATCTCGGCATCGGCGGCGACCGAGGCCGCGCCCACGGTGTCCGCATCGCACTGGTAGAACTGGCGGAAGCGCCCCGGGCCCGGCTTCTCGTTCCGCCAGACCGGACCCATCGTGTAGCGGCGGTAGGGGTTCGGCAGGTCGTTGCGGAACTGTGCCGCCACGCGGGCCAGCGGCGCCGTCATGTCGTAGCGCAGCGCGAGCCAGGTTCCGTCCTCGCCCTCGTCGTCCTCGCGGAAGGCGAAGACGCCCGCGTTCGGGCGGTCCACGTCGGGCAGGAACTTGCCCAGTGCCTCGACCGTTTCGACGGCGGAGGTCTCCAGCGGATCGAACCCGTAGCGGTCGTACACCTCGGCGATCTTCGCGAGCATCCCGTTGCGCTCGGTGACCTCGGCGCCGAAATAGTCGCGGAAGCCCTTGGGCGTCTCGGCCTTGGGGCGGGGCTGTTTCTTCTGCTTGGCCATGGGGCGCGCGGGCTTTCGGTTCCGGCTTGTCCTGCGGGTCGCGGCCCGTCTATCCGAGGGGACAGGTCTGGGCAAGAAGGCGACAGGACAGGGGAGGCACGGCATGACGGAGCGTCACGACATCGAGGAGACACTGGCCCATCTCATCCGCAGCGTCGAGGACCTGTCGGAGATGGTGGCCCGGCAGGACGCCGAGATCGCGCGGCTGAAGGCGCGCGTCGGCCTCCTGATGGAGCGGGAGGCCGCGCGCGAGGCGGACGAGGGCGGCACCGCGCCACTTGCCGACCGGACGCCGCCGCACTGGTGATCCCTCCGCCCGCGCAAAGCGGGGACTCTGCGCCACCGGGCCGCGCCCCCCGGGGTTT
>CAZUVG010000234.1:0-4084 GCA_964623765.1 uncultured Roseicyclus sp. | reverse complement strand
AGCGCCTCAGCGGGCACATCATCCGCGCCGACGGGACCGAACGCCTCGCGGCCCGCCCCCCGGGGTTTTCGCCCGGATGAAGATCAGGCCGGTACGGCGCCCGGGGTGCGCGGGCGCGAGCGGACGAGGATGAACAGCATGATCGCGACGTTCAGCGCGTTGAAGGCGATCCCGTTGAGGAAGGCCCAGCGGTAGGAGCCGGTCACGTCGTAGATCCAGCCCGACATCCAGCCGCCGAGCGCCATGCCGAGGATCGTCGCCATGATGACGAAGCCCACGCGCGCACCGGCCTCGCGCGGGGGGAGGTACTCGCGCACGATGATCGCGTAGGAGGGCACGATGCCGCCCTGCGCGAGGCCGAAGATCAGCGAGACGGCATAGAGCGGCGCGAGACCCGAGGTCGGCAGGTAGAGGAAGAGCGCCAGCATCTGCAGGCCGGAGCCGATGAGCAGGGTCACGACGCCCCCGATCCGGTCTGCAAGCAGCCCCGAGACGAGGCGCGAGACGACGCCGCCCATGAGCATGAGCGAGAGCATCTCGGCGCCGACCGCCGGCCCGTAGCCGAGATCGACGCAATAGGCGACGATGTGGACCTGCGGCATGGACATGGCCACGCAGCAGCCGATGCCCGCAAGCGCGAGGAGCCAGACGAGCGTGTTCGTGGGCAGTCCTGCCGTCTGCTGGCGCAGCGCGGCGGCGGCGGCGGAGGCCTGCATCGCCTCCTCCGGGATGGGGCGGCGCAGCGCGAAGGTGAGCGGCAGCATGACGAGGATCGCAGAGGCCGCGATGACGAGATAGGCCGTGCGCCAGCCGGGCCCGGCGAGGATGTCGGCGAGGATCAGCGGCCAGAGCGCGCCCGACAGGTAGTTGCCGGAGGCGATCACGGCCACGGCAATCCCGCGGCGGCGCAGGAACCACTGGCTGACGTCCGCGATGAGCGGGCCGAAGCTCGCCGCCGTGGCGAAGCCGATGGCCGCCTGAAGGATCGAGAGCGAGACGATGCCGGGTGCGGCGGCGGCCCCGGCGAAGGACGCGCCCATCAGAAGCGCCGCGGCCGCAAGGACACGCGCGACCCCGTGCCGGTCGATCCAGCGGCCGATCACCCAGTTGCCGAGCGCGAACCCCAGCATGGTGAGCGTGTAGGGCAGCGCAGCGGTGGCGCGGTCGACGCCGAACTCCGCCTCGACGGCAGGCAGGATCAGGATGATCGCCCACATTCCCGCGTTGCCCACGAGCGAAAGCGCGAGGGACAGGCCGAGGCGGGCCCAGGACGTGCGGCTGTCGAGAACGGACATGGCGGCCACGTTAGGGCCGCCTTGTCCGGGAGGAAAGGGGTCTCAGGGCGTCAGGTCGAGGGCCGGCACCACGCGGGAATAGGGCAGCCCGGCGGCATCGTTGAGGGCCTGCACCTGATCGGCGCTCTCGCCGTCGAAAAGGCACATGCAACGCCCGTCCCCGGGCGCGAAGGTCGAGCGGATGTAGGCAATCTGTGCGCCGTCGCCGCGCATCTCGGCCGCCTTGGCGATCGCCGCCTTCTGCGCGCCAGCGAGGTCCTCCATGCTGATGCCCGCGAGATCCCGTTCCACCATGAATACAGACATCTTCCGTTCCTCCGTCAGGAATTGCGATGCCCCCATGAGAGCGCGATCCCAGTCGCGGCGGAAATGCAATCCGGTTATCGAACAATTCCTCGCGGTTGGGCAGTTTTCGGGTAGCTTCCGGCTGGAGGGGATCCGAGGGGACGGAGGGCGGCGATGGAGATGTCGCAGATCCGCTACGTGCTGGCGGCGGCACGGACGCTGAACTTCACGCGCGCGGCCGAGGAATGCCACGTCACGCAGCCCGCCCTGACGAAGGGCGTCAAGGCTCTGGAGGCGGAGCTGGGCGCGCCCATGTTCCTCCGCGAGGGGCGGCGCGTGATGCTGAGCGAGTTCGGCCGCTCCATGCTTCCGCACCTGCGCCAGATCATGGAGGAGGCCGAGGCGGCACGCATGCTCGCGCAGAGCTTCCGCCTGCTGGAGAAGGCGCCGCTCAGGCTCGGCGTGCTCTCGACCATCGGGCATGTGCGGCTCGGCCGGTTCCTGGCGCGGCTCGAGGCCGCACACCCGGGCATGGAGCTTGCGGTGAGCGAGGGCTCGCTTGCCCGTTTGCGGGAGGATCTCGCGGAGGGCCGTCTGGATGCGGCCATTCTCACCGATCTCGACGCTGCGGGCGAGAACCTGCGGCTCATGACGCTCTATGAGGAACGCTACGTCGTCGTGATCCCGCCGCAGCACCGCCTGTGCGGGATGAACGCCGTGACGCTTCAGGACCTCTCGGGCGAGTCCTACGTGGACCGGCTGTCGTGCGAGATGCGCGAGATGGTGATGGCTGTCTGCGAGGGCGCGGGCGTGACGCTCTATGCGCGCTTCCGGTCGGAGCGGGAGGACTGGGTGCAGGCGATGGTGCTGGCGGGCATCGGCTTCGCCTTCATGCCGGAATACTCGGTCAGCCTTCCGGGTCTGATCCAGCGACCGCTGACGGAGCCGCAGGTCGCGCGGAAGGTGGCGCTTGCGACGGTGCCCGGGCGGCCGCACGCTCCGGCCACGGCCGCGCTGGTCAGGGCGGCGCAGGGATTCGTATGGCCGGGGTGAGCGTCAAACCTCCTCCACCGTCACCACGCCGCCGAGGCTCTTGAGCGCGCCCTTGATCTGCGGGGAGACCGGCAGGTCCTCGCCCACGAGCGCCTCGACCTCGGCCGCGTCCTCGGGGAAATCGGGGGCCATGGCGCAAATGTATACGGGGCCGCGCGGGGCACGGGCGTCCTCGTGCGCGATCCGCCGCAGGAGCTGGGCGACGGAGACCGGGGCGGCGCAGTCGTCGACGAAGACTCGTAGGCCGCGGGCCTCGGCGGCGACGGCCTCGTCCACGGGCTGCACCGCCTCGCCGCGCAGGCGCAGGGTGCCTTCCTGCATCTCGGCCCGAACCTGGATCCGGACGTTGGTGCCGGGTTCCAGGATATGGCGTGCGGCCTCCAGCGCCTCGGAGAAGAGCATGACCTCGAAGGTGCCCGTCGGGTCCGAGAGGCCCACGAAGGCGAAGCGGGTGCCCCGCTGGCTCTTGCGTTCCTGCCGCGAGGCGACGGCGCCGGCCATCCAGGTGACGAAGTCGCCGCGCCGGGCGCGCTGTTCCACCTCCGCGTAGGTCAGGCAGCCCTTGCGCTTCAGCGCGGCCATGTAGTCGTCGAGCGGGTGGCCGGAGAAGTAGAAGCCCACCGCCTGATGCTCCTCCGCCAGCCGCACGGTCGGCATCCAGTCGGGAGCGTCCGGCAGGCGCGGCTCGGGCAGGTCCGCCCCCGCCTCGCCGAAGAGCGAGACCTGCGCGCTGCCCTTCTGCTCGTGGATCGCCGCCGAATAGGCGACGAGCGCGTCGAGAGAGGCCAGCACGCGCGCGCGGTTGCGGTCGAGTGCGTCGAAGGCGCCCGAGCGCGCCAGCATCTCGAGCGAACGCTTGCCCACGCGCTTGAGGTCCGCGCGGCGGGCGAAGTCGAAAAGCGTGGCAAAGGGCTTCTCGTGGCCGTTGTCCCCGCGGCGTGCCTCCACGATCAGCCGCATCGCGTCCACGCCCACGTTCTTGAGCGCGCCGAGCGCGTAGAGAAGCCGCCCCTCCTCCACCGTGAAGGTCGCGTCGGAGCGGTTCACGCAAGGCGCCAGAACCTCGATCCCCATCCGGTCGACTTCGGCCTTGTAGATGGCGAGCTTCTCGGTCAGGTGGATGTCGCAGTTCATGACGGCGGCCATGAACTCCACCGGATGGTTGGCCTTGAGCCAGGCGGTCTGGTAGCTGACGACGGCATAGGCCGCCGCGTGGGACTTGTTGAAACCGTAATTGGCGAACTTGTCGAGAAGGTTCCAGACCTCCAGCGCCTTTGCGTCGTCGACGCCGTTCTCCTTCGCGCCCTCGATGAATTTCGGCCGCTCGGCGTCCATCGCCTCCTGGATCTTCTTGCCCATGGCACGGCGGAGAAGGTCGGCGCCGCCGAGGCTGTATCCCGCCATCTCCTGCGCGATCTGCATCACCTGTTCCTGGTAGACGATGATGCCCT
>CAZUVG010000233.1:0-5309 GCA_964623765.1 uncultured Roseicyclus sp. | reverse complement strand
TGTCGCGGGCGCTGGAGACGCGGGACCTGCCGGGGATCGTGATGCAGCGGCTCCTGGTCGACCGGCTCGCGCTGGAGCTGGGCGATACCGTGCGGCTGGGAACGCAGGATTTCGAGCTTCGCGCGGTGCTGGAGCGCGAGCCCGACGGCGCGGCGGGCGGCTTCGCGCTGGGGCCGCGCAGCATCGTGCGGCTCGATGCGCTGGAAGCCTCGGGGCTGCTGGCGCCGGGCACGCTGTTCGACACGCAATATCGCCTCGCCCTGCCGGACGGCGCCGATCTCGCCGCGCTGGAGGCCGAGGCAGAGGCGGCCTTCGCCGACAACGGAATGCGCTGGCGGGACAGCCGCAACGGCGCGCCGGGGGTGCAGGAGTTCGTGGACCGGATCGGCGCGTTCCTCGTCCTCGTGGGCCTCGCGGGGCTGGCCGTGGGCGGCGTCGGCGTCTCCTCGGCCGTGCGCGCCTATCTCGACGGCAAGATCGCGACCATAGCCACGCTCAAGACGCTGGGGGCGGAGGCGCGGACGATCTTCACCGTCTACTTCGCGCAGATCGGGCTGCTGACGCTGATCGGTGTTGGCCTCGGGCTCATCCTCGGCGCCATCGTGCCGCTCCTGCTCGCACCGTTCATCGAGGCGCGACTGCCGGTGCCGGTGGCCGTCTCGGTCTACCCCGCTCCGCTCGCCGAGGCCGCGCTCTACGGTCTTCTTACGGCGCTCATCTTCACGCTCTGGCCGCTCGCCCGGACGGAACAGGTGCGCGCCGCCGCCCTCTACCGCGACGCCAGCGGCCCGAAGCGGAGCCTGCCTCGGCCCCTGTTCCTCGGCCTGATCGTCGGGCTCGCGGCACTCCTCGTCGCCTCCGCCGTGGCGCTGTCCGGCATCCCCCGGCTCGCGCTCGGCACCGCGGGCGGCATCCTCGTCGCGCTGTTCCTGCTGGCACTCTCGGCGCGCCTCATCCGGGCGGCGTCGCGCCGGGCCGCGCGCAGCCGCTGGGTGCGCGGGCGCACGGCGCTCCGCACAGCCCTCGGCGCGGTGGGCGGACCGGGATCGGAGGCGACGTCGGTCGTCCTGTCGCTGGGCCTCGGGCTCGCCGTCCTCGCCACGGTCGGGCAGATCGATTCGAACCTCCGCGCCGCGATCCAGCGCGACCTGCCGGAGGTGGCGCCGACCTACTTCTTCGTCGACATCCAGCCCGACCAGCTGGGCGCCTTCCTCGACCGGGTGGAGAACGATCCCGCCGTCAGCCGCGTGGAGACCGCACCGATGCTTCGCGGCATCATCACCAGGATCAACGGCGAGCGGGCGACCGACGTCGCGGGCGATCACTGGGTGATCCAGGGCGACCGGGGCGTGACCTACCTGGAAACCGCGCCGCCCGAGACCGAGATCGTCGCGGGCCAATGGTGGCCCGACGACTACGACGGGCCGCCGCTCGTGGCCTTCGCCGCCGAGGAGGCGCTGGAGATCGGGCTGACCGTCGGCGACGAGATCACGGTGAACATCCTCGGGCGCGACATCACCGCGACCATCGCGGCGCTGCGCGAGGTGGAGTTCGAGAACGCGGGCATCGGCTTCATCCTGACCATGTCCCGCAACGCCCTCGCAGGCGCGCCGCACACCCATATCGCCACCGTCTATGCCGAGGAGGATGCCGAGGCCGCCATCCTGCGCGACGTGGCAGGCGCCGCGCCCAACATCACCGCGATCCGCGTGCGTGACGCCATCGACCAGGTGGCCGAGGCGCTCCGCAATCTCGCGGCCGCCACGTCCTACGGCGCGGCGGCGACGCTCGTGACGGGCTTCGTGGTCCTGATCGGCGCGGCGGCGGCTGGCGAGCGGGGGCGCGTCTTCGAGGCGGCAGTGCTGAAGACCGTGGGCGCCCCGCGCCCTCGAATCCTCGCGAGCTTCGCGCTGCGCTCGGCGCTACTGGGGGCGGCGGCCGGGATCGTCGCCATCGCCGCGGGCGCGCTCGGCGGCTGGAGCGTGATGACCTTCGTGATGGACACGAGCTACCGGTTCGAGCCGGTCTCCGCGCTTGCGATCGTGATCGGCGGAGCGCTGGCGACGCTGGTGGCAGGGCTTGCCTTCGCGTGGCGCCCCCTTTCGGCACGGCCTGCGCGCGTACTCCGGGCGCAGGACTAGGGTCCGCGGCGCAACGC
Organism: uncultured Roseicyclus sp.; assembly: GCA_964623765.1. Taxonomy (GTDB): domain Bacteria; phylum Pseudomonadota; class Alphaproteobacteria; order Rhodobacterales; family Rhodobacteraceae; genus Roseibacterium. Next base: position 3,151 of record CAZUVG010000233.1, on the reverse strand, counting down.
CGGGGCGCCGTGTGCGCATTGGCCCTTGCCATGTGCCCGCCGAGGCCGCACCTCACAACCGATGCTGCGTTCCGTCAGATCCCTCCTCCGTCGCGGGAATCCTCCCGCTCCCGAACCCGGGCCGGCCGGCGCGAGGCTTGACCGCCCGAGCCCGGAGCGCGCGACTTACGTGGTGGGGGACGTGCACGGCCGGGCCGACCTGCTGGAGCTCCTCCTTGAACTGATCGACGCACATATCGGCGGATCGGCCGCGGGCGATCCGCAGCTGGTCTTCGTCGGCGACTACGTGGACAACGGCCCCGACAGTGCCGAGACGCTCGCGCGGCTGCGCGAACTGACGCGGGACTATCCCGGGAACGTCGTCTGCCTGATGGGCAACCACGAGCGCATGCTGCTCGACTTCCTCGCCGATCCGGTCACCCGCGGGCCGCGCTGGCTGCGTGCGGGCGGGGCGGCGACGCTTTCGAGCTTCCGCGTGGACCCCGAGCCGGTGCAATCCTCGGGCAAGCCGACCGATTTCGAGGAGGCCGCGCGCCGGCTGCGCCAGTTCATGCCCGAGGGGCTGGAGGGCTGGCTTGCGGGGCTCCCGCTCAGCTGGAACTCCGGCAATCTCTGGGCGGTCCACGCGGGGGCAGACCCCGTGCACACGATGGAGCGCCAGTCATCGCGCGTGCTGCTCTGGGGGCATCCCGAGTTCGAGGCGGTACCGCGCGCCGATGGAACCTGGATTGCCCACGGCCATGTCGAGATGGATCGCCCCGTCTATGTCGAGGGCCGTATCGCGCTGGACACCGGCGCGTGGCGCACGGGGCGGCTCACGGCCTGCGCCGTCCGCCCGGACGGGCGCCACGACTTCCTTCAGACCTGACGCTTCAGCTCCCGCTCGGCCTCTTCCTCGATCTTCGTGTTCCACAGCGCGATGCCCGAGCGGAACGCGGCGCGGCCCATCATGTGCGCGGCGACGGGCGCGGTGCCGAGCAGGAAGAGGATCGTGGCCACCGCCCGGGTGATCGTGGCAGTGTCGGCGAAGAAGATCGCGACGGCGACGAGGATCAGCCCGGAGCCGAGCGTGCCGGCCTTCGTCGAGGCGTGCATGCGGATCAGCACGTCGGGCAGACGCAGGACGCCGAGCCCAGCGACGAAGCAGAAGAAGCCGCCGAGCAACACGAAGGCGGCCATGACGATCTCGGCGATCATGGCGAGGTCTCCTCTTCGCGGTTTGGGGGCGCGTTCGCGGGGCGCGGGCTGCTGTCCCCGCGGCGCGAGCGGCGCTCGACGTAGCGGGCAAGCGCCACGGTGGCGAGAAAACCCACCAGTGCCAGCACGATGGCCACGTCCACGAAGGCCGTGTCCCCCGACCGGATCGCGTAGAGCCCGCAGAACGACACGATCAGCACCGTCATCATGTCGAGCGCCACGATCCGGTCCGGCAGGCTCGGCCCCTTGATGAGCCGCACGAAGGCGAAGATGACCCCGAGGATCACGAGCAGGAAGGCGACGTTGACCGCGGTTTCCAGTATCGGCATGGGCCTACTCCATCGCCTCGATCACCCAGCGCTCCATGCCGTTCTTGATCTGCGCCCGGATGGCGTCGGGATCGTCGGCGAACATGGCGTGAATGAACAGGGTATCGCAATTGTCGGTCACGTCGAGCGACAGCGTCCCGGGCGTGAGAGAGATGAGGTTCGTGACCAGCAGGACCTCCATCTCGCGGCGGGCGTCGAGCTTCATGGCGATGACGCCAGGGCGCGCCTTGTGGCTCGGGGTCAGCACGTCCCAGACGACCTGGATCGAGCTCACCACCAGTTCGTAGAGAAACAGGACGCAGAGCTTCGTCCAGCGCCAGGCGCGCATGAAGTAGTGGTCGCAGCCCGGGAACAGCGACTTCGTGAGGTAGAGCGCAGCGGACCCGATGAGGAAGCCCACGACAAGACCCGGCAGCGTGAAGTTGCCGGTCAGCGCGGCCCAGGCGACCGCGAGAATGACGTTGAGGACGAAGATGTTCATTCCGCCGTCTCCAGTTGCGCGATCTCGGGCGGGATCGGCTCGGCCTCGCCCAGGACCGCCGTGATGTAGGCCGTGGGATCGAGAAGCTGCTCGGCCGAGCGTTCGGCGAAGGCCACGAAGGGCTCGGGGAAGAAGCCGATCACGCAGGTCAGCGCCGCGAGCGAGGCGATGGGCACCAGCAGCGCGGCGCGGTCGCGCGCGGTCAGCGAGGCGAGCCTCGGTTCCATTCCGGACGGGTGCGGCTTCCAGAAGGCGTAGCCCCAGATCTTCGTCATGGAATAGATCGTGAGCAGCCCGACGGCGAGCGCAACGCCCGCGATCCAGTAGCTCTCGGCGTCGAGCGAGGCCTTCACCAGCACGTATTTCGCCCAGAACCCCGACAGCGGCGGGAAGCCCGCGAGGCTGAAGGCCGGGATCAGGAAGAGAACGCCGAGGAGCGGCGCGTGACGATACATTCCCCCGATCTTCGCGAGATCGGTGGAGCCCGCGATGCGCCGCGCAACGCCCGCCACGAGAAAGAGGTTCGCCTTCACGATGATGTGGTGGACGAGGTAGAACACCGCCCCCACGATCGCGAGCGGCGTATAGAGCGCGAGGCCGAGGATCATGTAGCCGATCTGGCTGACGATGTGGAACGACAGGATCCGGCGGAAGTCGTTCATGGCCGCCGCGCCCAGCACGCCCGTTACCATGGTGAAGCCCGCGACCCAAAGAAGGATCGTGTGCGTGTAGGCCACGTCGGTCGTGAAGATCAGCGTGAAGACCCGGATCAGCGCATAGACCCCCACCTTCGTCAGGAGCCCCGCGAAGATCGCCGAAACCGAGAATGCGGCCGTGTGGTAGGAGGCGGGAAGCCAGAAGAACAGCGGGAAGAGCGCGGCCTTCACCCCGAAGGCCACCATGAACATGACGGCGATCACGACGAGGAGCCCTGGGTTCTGCACCTCCTGCACCGCGCCGTGAAGGTCGGCCATGTTGAGCGTGCCGGTCATGCCGTAGAGCATCCCCACCGCCGACAGGAACAGGATCGTCGAGACGAGGTTCAGCGTGACGTACTTGATCCCGCCGTCCAGCTGCTCGCGCCGCCCGCCCATGACCAGAAGGCCGAAGGAGGCGATCAGCATCACCTCGAACCAGACGTAGA
>CAZUVG010000232.1:0-5323 GCA_964623765.1 uncultured Roseicyclus sp. | reverse complement strand
GGGGCGGGGCTTGAAACCGATGCCGCCCTTAGGCTGTCCGAACCGCCGCGTCAACGCGATGAGGTGGAGTACGGCCTCCGCGGCGCCACCGGCGGCGTTCAGCCGCGTCTCGTCGGCGCGCTCCTCCGCCTGTTCGCGGGTCTCGACGGTGAGGACACCGTTGCCGATGCAAATCCCCTGGAGCCCCAGAAGCGTCAGCGCCCGGGAGCTTTCGTTCACGACCACGTCGTAATGCGAGGTCGCCCCCCGTATCACGCAGCCCAGCGCCACGAAGCCGTCGAAGTTCGACAGCCTGTGCGCGATGCCGATGGCGGTCGGGATCTCGAGCGATCCGGGAACCTCGATCGTCTCGTGCGCGGCGCCCGCGCGGTCGAGCACGCCGCGTGCCGCCTTCAACTGAGCCTCGGCGATGGCGGTGTAGTAGGGGGCGATGACGATAGCGACCTTCACGGGCTTGTCGAAGGTCGGAAGTCCCAGGTCGTTGTCGGAATGTCCGGCCATTTATCCAAGCTCCGATATCTTGCGGGTGCCGGTGATGGAGAGTCCGTAGGCCTCGAGACCCACCACGCGCGGTTTCGGCGAATTGGTCAGGAGAATCATGTCCGAAACCCCCAGCGAAGACAGGATCTGCGCACCGAGCCCGTACTGACGCAGCGTCTGCGGCGAGACCTCGTCACCCGGGTCGAGCTTCATCGTGAGATCCCGCAGAAGCACGAGCACGCCCCTGCCCTCTCCGGCGATGAGCCGCATGGCGTCGGCGAACTCCGCAGCACGACCGCGCGGCCCCGTGCCCACGATGTCGAGAAGCGGGTCCATGGCGTGCATCCGCACGAGGACCGGCTCGGGTCCCGAGATGTCGCCCTTGATCAGCACGATGTGCTCGGCCCCCTGCGTCTCGTCGGTGTAGATGCGCAGCGTCCAGCGGCCGCCGAACTCGCTGTCGATCTCCCGCTCCTGGCGCACGCGCACGAGGTTGTCGTGGCGGCGGCGGTAGGCGATGAGGTCCGAGATCGTGCCGATCTTGAGCCCGTGGCGCTGGGCAAAGGCCACGAGGTCGGGCAGACGCGCCATCGTGCCGTCCTCGTTCATGATCTCGCAGATCACCCCCGAAGCGTTCAGCCCCGCGAGCCGGGAGATGTCGACGGCGGCCTCGGTATGGCCCGCGCGCACCAGAACCCCGCCCGTCCTCGCGCGCAGCGGGAAGACGTGGCCCGGCGTCGCGATGTCGGCCGCGCCCCTGGAGGCGTCGATGGCGACCTGGATCGTGCGCGCCCGGTCGGCGGCCGAGATGCCCGTGGTCACGCCCTCCCGCGCCTCGATCGAGGTGGTGAACGCCGTCTCGTGACGCGAGGAATTGTTCGTCGACATGAGCTGGAGGCCCAGTTGTTCGATCCGCTCGGATGTCATGGCAAGGCAGATCAGGCCCCGCCCGTGGGTCGCCATGAAATTGATCGCGTCGGGCGTGGCCCATTGCGCGGGGATGACGAGGTCGCCCTCGTTCTCGCGGTCCTCGTGGTCGACGAGGATGAACATACGGCCGTTTTGGGCGTCCTCGATGATCTCCTCGATCGAGGAGATCGCGTCCGACCAGTCCCGTTCGACAGGGCCCGGGATCTCGAACTGCTCCGTCATGGCCGTCCTTTCGCGTATTCCTTGCGCAGCAGATAGACCATCGCCAGCACGGAGGAAACCCGGCCGGATCAGTCGCGGGCGGCGAAGAAGTCGGCGGCCGCCACGCTGCCCGCCAGCCCCGCCGCGCCGCACCATTCCCGCTCCAGCGCGGTGGCGGGCACGAGCACCACGCCGTCCGGAGGCAGCCCCCGCGCCCGCACGAATCCGCGCAAACGCCGCCGGGTCTCGGACCATGACGACAGGATGTCGGGGGCCTGCACGCTGGCGTCGATCGCGCCGCTTTCCCGAAGCACCGACTCGGGGGAGAGAGGCGCGTGGATTGCGGCAAGCCGTTCGGAGGCGTCCCGCAGACCCTCAAGCCGCTCGGCGATCGGGGACGGTGGCGCGGCACGCCCCGGGCGAAGGTCCAGGGCGTTGCCGGAAAAGAGGAAGGCCACGATGTCGTGCCCCGAGGTCGCGCGGATCGTGGCATAGGTGCGGTAGGGCAGTCCCAGGCGCTTGGCCCGTGCAACGCGGATGCGCACGATCTCCAGCGGCAGCGATGGCAGAAGCGCGGCGCGCGACTTCTCCCAGGCCACCCTGCGGAAGCCGTGACCCGGCTGCATCGTCGGGCCGCCGTTGTGCCCGATCCCCGTCATGCCGCCTCCGGCCAGCCGACCGCCGCGCGGCCACCGGCGGGCAACGCGAGCTCGGTCGCGCAGGGACCGCCCCGGCGCCGTTCGTGGCCATCCCCGGGATCGCGGCGGCACGCGCCTCGGCAGTTGCCGGCCCCGCGCAGCATATCCACGCAGCGCGAGCCGGGCATCGCCGCGCACGACTTGACCACGTGCGGCTTGTCGGCGTGCGGCCGCGCGCTCATCCGCCCTGCCAGTCCTGCAGGCGCGCGACGTAGCGGGCCAGCGTGTCGATCTCCAGGTTCACCCGGTCGCCCACCGCGGCCGTGCCCCAGTTCGTCACCGTCTTGGTATGCGGGATCAGGTTCACCCCGAAGGTCACGCCCTCCACCTCGTTCACGGTCAGCGACGTGCCGTTCAGCGCCACCGAGCCCTTGGGCGCGATGAACTTCGCGAGGCTGCCAGGCGCGCGAAAGGTGAAACGGGTCGATTCCCCCTCGTCGCGGGTGGCGACGATCTCGGCCACACCGTCGACATGGCCCGACACGATATGGCCGCCCAGTTCGTCCCCCACCTTGAGCGCACGCTCGAGATTGACCGCGTCGCCCTCGGCCCAGTCCCCGAGCGTGGATTTCGAAAGGGTCTCGGCCGAGATGTCGACGTCGAACCAGTCTCCTCCCGTCGCGGTCACCGTCAGGCAGACGCCGTCGCAGGCAATCGAAGCGCCGATCTCGATGCCGGCGGTGTCGTAGCCCGTGCCGATCCGGGCATGCAGGTCGCCCCGGCGCTCAAGCGCCCGGATCTCCCCCACGTCGGTGATGATCCCGGTGAACATGCGCAGCTCCATTGGCGTAGGAATTTCGTCCGGCCACACCTAGCCCCGCTCGACCGCCACAGGCAAGGCCTGCGCGGGCCCCGTTCCGCGGGACGCGCATTGGCTTTTGACGTCGGCTGGCGTCAACTGCGCGCCGAAGGCAAACCGAGAGGGGCCATGGCCGAAGGCTACGCTGCCCGCACTTTCCTGTTCCTGCAGGGGCCACACGGCCCCTTCTACGCGCTGCTCGCCCGCCAGCTCCGTGCCGCAGGCGCGCGCACGTTGCGCGTAGGTTTCAATCGCGGCGACGAGGTGTTCTGGCCGCACAGCGACAGCTACATCGCGCAGACCGACGATCTCGCGGGCTGGCCCGTGCGTATCGCGGCGCTCCTGCGGGAGCGCGGCGCCACCGATCTCGTCGTCTACGGCGACACTCGCCCCGTCCACGCCGCGGCGATCAGCGTGGCGCGGGATCTCGGAATCGCCGTCCACGTCTTCGAGGAAGGCTACCTGAGGCCCTGGTGGGTGACCTACGAGCGCGGCGGAGCGAACGGCCACTCCCCAGTCATGCGGCGCAGTGTTGCGGATATGCGCCGCGCGCTCGACGGGCGGGCCGCCGACTTGCCCGAGGCACCCGCGCGGTGGGGCGAGTTGCGGCACCACATCTTCTACGGTGCGCTCTACCACGGCCTCGTCCTTCTCGCGAACCGTCGCTACGCCGCCGTCCGCCCGCACCGGAGCCTGAGCGTGGCCGCCGAGTTCCGCCTATACCTGCGGCGGCTTGGCCTGATGCCGCTGCACGCGCTCGACCGGCTCCGGGCGACCCGCGCAATTCAGAAAGGCGGCTTTCCCTACCATCTCGCGCTGCTGCAACTCGAGCACGACGCGAGCTTCCGCGACCACGGCCCGTTCGCCGCCCAGTCCGAATTCGTCGAGACCGTCGTCTCCGGCTTCGCAGAGGGCGCTCCGCCGCATCACCATCTCGTCTTCAAGGCGCATCCGCTCGAGGACGGCCGTGCACCCGTCCGCGCCGACATCCGCCGCATCGCGCGCCGCCACGGCGTCGCCGAGCGCGTCCATTTCGTGCTCGGCGGCAAGCTCGCGGAGCTTCTCGACAATGCACGCTCGGCGGTGACCGTCAATTCCACGGCCGCGCAGCAGGCGCTATGGCGCGGACTGCCGGTCAAGGCCTTCGGGCAGGCCGTCTACGCCAAGCCCGAGTTCGTCTCGGACCAGCCGCTCCCCGTCTTCTTCCGCGAGCCACGGCTTCCGGACAGCCGCGCGTACCGCGTTTTCCGCAATTACCTGTTACAGACCTCGCAGGTCACCGGCAGCTTCTACTCCGCCGGCGGGCGTCGGCAGGTCCTGCGGGAGATGGTCGACCTCATGCTCGCGCCGAGGGACGCCTACGAGATGCTCGATGCGGACCGGCCTGCAGCAAGGCAACACCTGAGACTGGTGCGCTGAGAAAGGGTTTTCCACAAGCCTGTTTTCCGCTACGGTCTCCCTAATAAAAAGAAATTCGAGGCAGTTTCAGGCAGACAAGGAGCGAGTTCCCGTGACATCGCTGGTTTCCCGCGCCGGCCGTCTGGCCGCGCTCGCCGTCGTGGTTACGGCGGCGTCGTCCTGTGCGCTCCTTCCGCGCTCAGGCCCCACCCGTAACGAGATCTTCGCGGGCTCCGTCCAGCGGCAGGGCGATGCGTTCGTGGTGGAGGTCAACAGCCGCGTGAACGCCATCACCGCGGAGGTTCCCGCGCTGGGCTTTCCCTCCGCGCTGGCTCATGCCGCCCCGTCGGCAACCGAGGTCATCCGCCCCGGCGACACGCTGACGCTGACCATCTACGAGAACGTCACCGACGGGCTTCTGGCCGGCGAGGACAGCAACGCCGCCCTGATCGAGTCGGTGCAGGTCGATGGGTCGGGATTCATCTTCATCCCGTATGCCGGACGCATCCGCGCCGCGGGCGCGACGGTCGAGCAGTTGCGCGAGGTCATCACGCGCAACCTCGACGAGCAGACGCCCGATCCGCAGGTCATCATCAGACGCGAAGTGGGTGACGAGTCGACCGTTTCGGTCTTGGGCGCGGTGGGCGCGCAGGGCGTCTACCCGATCCAGCGGCCGACGCGCACCCTTTCGGGCATGCTCGCCGCGGCAGGCGGCGTTGCGGTGGAGCCAGACGTCGCCCAGGTGACCCTCGTGCGCGGGGGCCGTTCGGGCACGATCTGGTACGAGGACATCTTCCTGACCGACGCCGCCGACATC
>CAZUVG010000231.1:0-5336 GCA_964623765.1 uncultured Roseicyclus sp. | reverse complement strand
GAGGAATGGGGCATGTCGCAGTTCACCCGCGACGCCCGCATCGCCATGATCTACGAGGGCGCCAACGGCGTGCAGGCGCTCGATCTGGTCGGACGCAAGCTCGCCCAGGACGGCGGCAAGCACGTCATGGCCTTCTTCGAGCACGTGAAGGGCTTCGCCAGGGAGAATGGCGAAGTGGACGGCATGGCCGAGTTCACCGAGCCGCTCAAGCGCGCCTCGAAGGATTTGCAAGCCGCCGGCATGTACTTCATGCAGGAAGGCATGAAGAACCCAAACGCGGCGCTTGCGGGCTCCTACGACTTCATGCACCTCTTCGGCCATGTCTGCCTCGGGCTGATGTGGGCGCGGATGGCACGCGCCTCGCTCGACGCGCTGGCTGCCGGCACTGACGATCCGGTGTTCCACGAGACGAAGCTCGCCACGGCGCGCTTCTACATGGCCCGCCAGTTGCCGATGACCGCGGCCCATCTGGCGCGCATCCAGTCGGGCGCCGAGCCCGTCATGTCGCTCGAGGCCGCGAGCTTCTGAGACCGTGGGAGGGGACATGCCCAAGCGCCTTCGCCTGACCCGCCGGCCCAACATTGCCATGAGCGAGGATGGCTACCGCAAGCTTCGAAGGCTCGCGGCAGAGGCGGGCCTGGACGAAGGCGAGTTCCTCTCCTTCGTCTTCGAGCACTGGGGCAGCGTCATCGACGCGGACAAGTTCGTCGCCCGGATGCGCCTGTTCAATTCCGAGCTGGAAGAGCGGAAGAGATGAACGGCGGGGCGGCAAACGATGGGATACCCGTATTTGAAACAAGAAGAAGGCAGGAGGGCCGGCGCCCTGCCCCGCCGAGTGTTCCCCTTGGTCTCCGGAGCACCTCGGAGCGCTGCACTTCGGGGCAGGCGCGCCTTCTCCTTGTGCGGTCATCGGCTCGGCAGCCTGTACCGCGCGATCATGATCGCGCGACAAGGTTAAGGAAGGGTTTCCAGCCTTCTTCTTGTTTGAAATACGGCGCGGGGGTGCGGGGGTGCGAAACCCCCGCATGGGACGACGGTTCGGGAACGGCGGGTTGTAAGGGAGGGCCAGGATGACGAACACGCTCTACTGCTTCGGCGAAAGCGGCAACGCCTACAAGGCGGCGCTGGCGCTGGAGCTTGCCGGAATCGACTGGACCCCGCGCTTCGTCGATTTCTTCAACGGCGAGGCGCGCGGCGAAGCCTACCGTGCGATCAACCCGATGGGCGAGGTGCCAGTGCTCGACGCGGACGGAACGATCCTGACCCAGTCGGGCGTGATTCAGGCCTGGATCATGGACGGGACGGGCCGCCTCTGCGGGGATGGCAGCCTGGCCACGCGACGCGATATCCTGCGCTGGACGATCTTCGACAACCAGAAGGTCTCCGGGTTGGCGGGCCCCCTGCGCTTCATGAGGAACTTCCTGCCCGAGAAGAAGAGGTCGGCCGAAGTGACGACGTGGCTCTCGGGCCGCATGCATGCTGCGCTCGCGGTGCTTGAAGGACAACTCGCGGGACGTGAATGGCTGGTGGGCGACGCGATTACCTGCGCCGACCTCTCCTGCTGCGGTTACCTGTTCTACGACGAGCCCTTCACCTTCGATCGCGGCGACTACCCGGCAATCGACGCCTGGCTCGGCCGTATCGCGGCCACACCGGGCTGGAAGCATCCATACGACCTGATGCAGCGCGCCTTTCCCGGCGCCTGAGACGACACGAGCAGAGGACGGACCATGACCGACGCCTACATCTACGACGCGATCCGCACACCTCGCGGCAAGGGCCGGAAGGACGGCGCTCTGCAGGAGGTGACGGCCGCGCGCCTGTCGGCCTTCACCTTGAACGAGTTGAAGGCGCGCAACCATCTCGATGGCCACGCGGTCGAGGACGTGATCTGGGGCAACGTCACGCAGGTGGGCGAGCAGGGTGGCTGTCTCGCGCGGACCGCAGTGCTTGCCTCGGAGCTGGGCGACGCCATTCCAGGTCTCGCCGTCAACCGCTTCTGCGCCAGCGGGCTTGAGGCAGTGAACCTCGCCGCGAACCAGGTGCGCGGCGGGGCGGGCGCGGCCTATATCGCGGGCGGCGTGGAGATGATGGGGCGGGTGCCCATGGGCTCGGACGGGGCGGCCATCGCCGTCGATCCCTCCATCGCCATGGAGACCTACTTCGTGCCGCAGGGCATCGCCGCGGACATCATCGCGACGGAATACGGCTTCTCCCGCGACGATGCCGACGCGCTTGCCGTCGAGAGCCAGAGGCGCGCTGCGCTGGCCTGGGAGGAGGGCCGTTTCGCCAAGTCCGTCGTACCGGTACGCGACGTGAACGGGCTGACCATCCTCGACCACGACGAATACATGCGGCCAGGGACCGACATGCAGGCCCTCGGCGCGCTCAATCCTTCCTTCAAGGAGATGGGCGAGCAGATGCCGGGCTTCGATGCGGTCGCGCTGATGAAGTACCCGCATCTCGAGCGCATCGAGCATATCCACCACGCCGGCAATTCGAGCGGGATTGTCGACGGCGCCGCCGCCTTGCTGATCGGCAACCGGGACTTCGGCAAGGCCAATGGCCTCACCCCCCGCGCGCGCATCCGCGCGACCGCCAAGATCGGCACCGATCCCACGATCATGCTAACGGGTCCCGTGCCCGCGACCCAGAAGATCCTCGCCGACAGCGGCATGGAGATTTCAGACATCGACCTGATCGAGGTGAACGAGGCGTTTTCCTCGGTCGTGCTGCGCTTCATGCAGGCCTTCGACGTCGACTTCGGTCGGGTGAACGTCAACGGCGGTGCCATCGCCATGGGGCATCCGCTGGGCGCCACGGGCGCGATGATCCTCGGCACGCTGCTCGACGAGCTGGAGCGCTCGGGCAAGGGCACCGGCCTGGCCACGCTCTGCGTCGCCTCCGGCATGGGTGCGGCGACGATAATCGAGCGTGTCTGAGGGTCGGGGTCGATGTCAGCGGAGGCGAAACGCATCTACCAGGACTGGCTCGACTCGGTCTCGCGCGACATCATGGCGGGGGACGTCGCAGCCGTGGCCGCGCGCATGTCCTATCCCCAGACGATGGCGACACTGGACGGCGCGGTGCGTTTCGAGCGACCGGCGGAGATGGAGGCCGCCGCAGCCGAGTTCCGCGCATCGCTTCGCCGGATGGGTGCGCGGGAATTTTACCGCATCTGCGACGAGGCCGAGTTCGAGCCGGGAGACGCGCGCATCGCGGGACGTCACACGAGTCACGTGCTGAAGGGCGGCAGCTACGTCGTGCCGCCCTACGGCAGCCGGATGTGGTTGCGCCTCGAGGGCGAGACCTGGCTCGGCTGCGGGATCGAGGCGGACATGCTCCATCGGGACTGCACGATCTTCACGCCCGAACAGCTGCGCGCGGCGCGGGAGGCACAGCGGTGAAAAAAGAGCCGCGCGAGATCTACCAGCGGAACTGCGACGCGATCGCGCGGGCTCTCTGGGACCGCGATTTCGAGACGATTCGCGCCCACACCGCCCTGCCCGTCCGGATGATCACGCCCGATGCCGACGTGACGATCTCCGACAAGAACGCGCTGCATCAGGGGATGGAAGAACTGCGCGAGAGCCTTTCGCGGCTGGGGGCGACCGCCTTCCTGCGCATCTGCAAGACGGCGGAATTCGCGCCGGGGGACGAGACGCGCATCCTCGGCAGTCACACGAGCTACGTGCTGCGCGGGGCGACGAATCTGCTGCCACCATATGACAGCCGGATGCTGATGGTGCGCGAGGCAGACGGCTGGAAGGCATCCGACATCTTCAGCCATGTCAGCAACCGCCACATGACGGTGATCAGCCCCGAGATCGCGATCGCCCACCGCACCCACAAGGAATGACGCGCCCCTGCGCAAGAGACACGAGAAAAGGGAACCGACAGATGACCGACTTCACCATGCAGATCGATGCCGACGGTGTCGCCGTCATTACATGGGACGTGCCGTCGAAGTCGATGAACGTGCTGACCCGCGAGGCCTTCGAGACGGTGGACCGGCTGATCGACGAGGCGCTGTCGAACGACGACGTGAAGGGCATCGTCATTACCTCCGGCAAGGAAAGCTTCGCGGGCGGAATGGACCTCAACACCCTCGCCACGATCCGGGCGGAGGCGGGGGACGAGCCCGCGAAGGCGCTGTTCGAGTTCACCATGACGGGCCACCGCATCCTGCGGAAGCTGGAGCGTGCGGGAATGGATCCCAAGACCAACAAGGGCGGCAAGCCCGTGGCCTGCGCGATCCCCGGCACCTGCGCCGGGATAGGCACGGAGATCGCGCTCGCCTGCCACCGGCGCTTCATGGCGGACAAGCCCAAGGCCAGGATCGGGCTTCCCGAAATTCTGGTCGGCATTTTCCCCGGCGGTGGCGGAACCACGCGCTATTCGCGGATGGTCGGTGCGATGGCGGCAGCCCCGGTGCTGCTCGAAGGCAAGATGCTCGATCCCGGAAAGGCGAAGGGCGCGGGCCTCGTGGACGAGGTGGTTCCCGGGGACGAACTGCTGGCGGGTGCCAAGGCATGGGTGCTGGAGGCCAGGGACGCGGACATCGTGAAGCCCTGGGACCAGAAGGGCTGGAAGATGCCCGGCGGCGCGCCCTACCACCCGGCGGGCTTCATGACCTTCGTGGGCGCGAACGCCATGATCAACGGCAAGACCAAGGGGGTCTATCCCGCCGCCAAGGCGCTGCTGTCCGCCGTCTACGAAGGCGCGCTGGTGGATTTCGACACCGCGCTGAAGATCGAGGCGCGCTGGTTCACGCATGTCCTGATGAACCCCTCCTCCTCGGCGATGATCCGGTCCCTCTTCCTCAACAAGGAGGCGCTGGAGAAGGGCGCGAACCGGCCCGACGTGCCGGACCAGCGCGTGCGCAAGCTCGGCGTCATGGGCGCGGGCATGATGGGGGCGGGCATCGCCTACGTCTCGGCGAACGCCGGCATCGAGGTGGTGCTGATCGACCAGGAGCAGGAGGCCGCCGACAAGGGCAAGAGCTACTCCGAGGGGCTCCTCGACAAGGGGATGAAGCGCGGCAAGGTCACGGCGGAGAAGAAGGAAGAGGTCCTCGGCCGGATCACGGCGACGACCGACTACGCCGCGCTTGCGGGCTGCGACCTGATCGTGGAGGCCGTCTTCGAGGACCCGGGCATCAAGGCCGAGGTCACGAAGCGCGTGCTGGAGGCGGTGCCGGAGGACTGCATCTTCGCCACCAACACCTCGACGCTGCCGATCAGCGAGCTTGCAAAGGCCTCCGACAAACCGGACCAGTTCATCGGCATCCACTTCTTCTCGCCCGTCGACAAGATGATGCTGGTCGAGATCATCCG
>CAZUVG010000230.1:0-5347 GCA_964623765.1 uncultured Roseicyclus sp. | reverse complement strand
GCGAAGTCATGCGCGCCGAGGCACGCGAGCGGATCGAGGCGCATTTCAACGTCTTCGCAAAGTGGATGCGCGACAGGCAGGGGATCGACCCCAGCCTCGTGATCCGCGAGGGCGAGCCGGTGGACCAGATCCTCGAACACGTCCGCGCAACGCCCGAGATCGGGGTGCTGGTCCTCGGGGCGGGTTCGGAAAAGGGTGGGCCCGGGCCGCTTGTCACGCAGCTGACGAAGCAGGCAGGCACGCTGCCCGTGCCCATCACCCTCGTTCCGGGAGAGCTGTCCAAGGAACAGCTCGAACAGATTACCTGAGGGCGAAGGCCCGCGCGACAGATGCAGCGGACCTGCCCGGCGGAACGCGCTCAGGTGCGCAGTTGCCGCCGGGTATCGCCCCGCGATCGTGCCGGTCCCGTGCCACTGATCGGCGGGCCGCATTTTAGAACGGTTCCAAATCTTGACTTGGACGCCCGCGGCCCGCATATCCATGACAACCCGCGGAGGAGTCCCCGATGTTCATCCAGACCGAATCGACGCCGAACCCGGCAACCCTGAAGTTCCTGCCCGGCCAGTCCGTGCTGGAGGCCGGGACAGCCGACTTCCCCAGCGCCGACGCGGCTGATAATTCGCCCCTCGCCCGGCGCATCTTCGACGTCGACCACGTGACCGGCGTTTTCTTCGGCACCGACTTCGTCACCGTGACCAAGGCGGAGGGTGCGGAGTGGGATCACCTGAAGCCCGCCATTCTCGGCGCGATCATGGAGCATTTCCAGTCTGGCGCGCCCGTGATGGAGGGCGAGGCGCAGGCCTCGGGCGGCCATGCCGAGCACGAGGGCGAGGATGGCGAGATCGTGGGCCAGATCAAGACACTGCTCGACACGCGCGTCCGCCCGGCCGTGGCGCAGGACGGCGGCGACATCACCTTCCACGGCTTCGACCGGGGCGTGGTCTACCTGCACATGCAGGGCGCATGCGCGGGCTGCCCCTCGTCCACTCTGACGCTGAAGATGGGCATCGAGAACCTCCTGCGCCACTACATCCCCGAGGTGCTCGAGGTGCGTCCTGTCAACGTCTGAGCCTTTGATCCTCGGTTTCGACACGTCGGCCGCGCATTGCGCGGCCGCTCTCGTTTGCGGGGACCGCCTGCTGGCCCACCGGCACGAGGAGATGGCCCGCGGACAGGCGGAACGTCTGATGCCGCTCGTTGCCGAGGTTCTGGGGGAAGGCGGCGCCACGCTCGCCGATCTCGACGCGCTTGGCGTGGGGACCGGGCCGGGAAACTTCACGGGGCTGCGGATCGCGATCTCGGCCGCGCGGGGCCTGTCGCTCGCCCTCGGCTGCCCTGCCATCGGTATTCCCAGCCACGAAGCGGCGGCCGAGGGGCTGCCCCGCCCGCTGCTGGTCTCCATCGACGCGCGCCGCGACCGCGTCTACCTTCAACGGTTCGGTCCGGCCGCCCGGGGGCCCGAGATCGTCGCACGCACCGAAATGGACGAATGGGTCGATGGCGCAGGGCATGTCACCGGGTATCTTGCAGGGGCGCTTTCGGCGCAATTCCCGCTTCGGCCCGCCGAGCCGACTGCACCCGCCGTCGGTGTCGCCCGTGCCGCCGGCCGCCGCCTCGCTTCGGCTCCGGAGACCGGGCGCCTGCCGCGACCCGCACCGCTTTACCTGCGTCCGGCGGACGCCGCCCCCCCGTCGGAGGCACCGCCGGTGCTGCTGCCGTGACGCCCGCCCGAATGGCGGAGATTCACGGCGCTGCGTTCCAAGGCCGCGAGCCGTGGGACGAGGCGGCCATGCGCGCGCTTCTCGATCGCCCGGCAACACGCCCTGTCGCCAGAAACGGAGCATTCGCGCTTCTCCAGATCCTGCCGCCTGAGGCCGAGCTTCTGACCATCGCCGTACATCCTGACGCGCAAGGGCGCAGCCTCGGCCGTGATCTGCTCGCCGAGGCCCTCGAGGTCGCAAGAAGCGCCGGCTGTGCGGTCGTCCATCTCGAGGTCGCGGCCGACAACGCGCCCGCCCTCGCGCTGTACGTAGGCGCCGGCTTCCGCGAAACAGGACGTCGCCGCGGCTATTACGCCCGAACGAGCGGCCAGTGGATCGATGCGCTCGTCATGTCGGTTTCGCTGTCTGCCCAGCATAAGGGCAGCGGCGCCTGACCTGACGCTAGGGCAACCCGAACGGCGCCCGCGCGACAGAGAATCCTGTTGACCGTCCTTGCGACCTTTGCCCTTAATCTCCGACGTTAAGGACACGTTGCACGGTTTCAGTGCGACCGGGCACGCGGCCTGCGAAACGGCCCGGCCCGCCAACCGGGAGAAACGCATGACCCTCACCAGGAAACTCAGCGGCGCCGCCATGGCGCTTGCGCTTACCGCCACCGGCGCGCTCGCCGATCCGGCGATCATTTTCGATCTCGGCGGCAAGTTCGACCGCTCCTTCAACGAGGCGGCCTACACCGGCGCAGAACGCTGGGCCGAGGAGACCGGTGAAAGCTATCGCGAGATCGAGCTCCAGTCCGACGCGCAGCGCGAGCAGGCCATGCGCCGGCTGGCCGAGGCGGGTTCGAACCCGATCGTCATGGCGGGCTTCAGCCAGGCCACCGCGCTTTCCGAAGTCGCGCCCGACTATCCCGACACGACCTTCGTCATCATCGACGGAGTCGTGGAGGCGCCGAACGTGCAGTCGATCATCTTCGAGGAGCACGAGGGCTCCTACCTCGTCGGCGTCATGGCCGGGCTGGCGACCGAAACCGACACGGTCGGCTTCGTCGGCGGCATGGATATTCCGCTCATCTCGCGTTTCGCCTGCGGTTACGCGCAGGGTGCGGCTTCGGTGAACCCCGACATCACGGTCATTTCCAACATGACGGGAACCACGCCGGCGGCATGGAACGATCCGGTGCGCGGCGGCGAGTTGACCCGCGGCCAGATCTCGCAGGGCGCCGACGTCGTGTTCGCGGCAGCCGGCGGAACTGGCCTGGGCGTTCTGCAGACGGCAGCCGACGAGGGTATCCTGTCGATAGGCGTGGACAGCAACCAGAACTACCTGCACCCCGGCTCGGTTCTGACTTCCATGCTCAAGCGCGTCGACGTCGCAGTCTACGACTCCTTCTCCAACCCCGAGGATATCGAGCCCGGCGTGTTCTATTACGGCCTCGCCGAGGACGGGGTCGGCTATGCGGTTGACGAGTTCAACGAGGAACTGGTCACCGAGGAGATGATCGCGGCCGCGGAAGCGGCGCGGGAGGCGATCCTTTCGGGCGAGGTCGAAGTGCACGACATCTACGAGGATCCCACCTGCCCGGTGCAGATGCAGTGATCCTCTGATATCGAAGCCAGGCGCGGGCCGCGGTGCGAGAGACGCCGCGGCCCGTTCCGCATCGGACGCATACCGGGGGCAGCCGACATGACCGACGCGCCAGCCATCGAACTGAAGGGCATCTCCAAGGCCTTCGGTCCCGTGCAGGCCAACAAGGACATCTCCATGTCCGTGAAGCGCGGCACGATCCACGGCATCGTGGGCGAGAACGGCGCTGGCAAATCAACGCTGATGTCGATCCTCTACGGCTTCTACAAGGCGGATGCCGGCGAGATCTTCATCAACGGGCAACTGACCCCGATCCACGACAGCCAGGCCGCGCTCCGCGCCGGCATCGGGATGGTGCACCAGCATTTCAAGCTGGTGGAGAACTTCACCGTGGTCGAGAACGTCATCCTTGGCGCCGAGGACGGCGCGATGCTGACGCCGACGGTCTCCAAGGCGCGGAAACTGCTGAAGGAACTGTCCGAGGAATACGGCCTCAAGGTCGATCCCGACGCGGTGATCGAGGATCTCTCGGTCGGCCACCAGCAGCGCGTCGAAATCCTGAAACAGCTCTACCGCCAGGCCGACATCCTGATCCTAGACGAACCCACCGGCGTGCTGACCCCCTCGGAGGCCGACCAGCTTTTCCGCATCCTCAAGCGGCTGAAGGAGGAGGGGAAGACGATCATTCTCATCACCCACAAGCTGCGCGAGATCATGGAGATCACCGACACGGTCAGCGTGATGCGTCGTGGCGAGATGACGGCCACCGTGAAGACGGCCGACACTTCCCCCGCCGAGCTTGCCGAGATGATGGTGGGCCGCAAGGTCTTGTTGCGGGTCGACAAGGCGCCCGCGCGGCCCGGCGCCACGGTGCTGAAGGTAGAGGATCTGCGCGTGTTCCGCCACGGGGTGGAGCGGCTGAAGGGCATCTCGCTGGAGGTGCGGGCGGGCGAGATCCTCGGCATCGCGGGCGTCGCGGGGAACGGCCAGACCGAGCTTCTGGAGGTGCTGGGCGGCATGATCCCGGCCCAGGGCGGAACCGTGACGCTCCACAACGAGCCCGTCGACATCACCGGCAAGCATTCCAACGGCCAGAGCCGCCGGGCGCGCGGCATCGGTCACGTGCCCGAGGACCGGCAGGACGAGGGGCTCATCATGCCCTTCGAGGCGTGGGAGAACGTGGCCTTCGGCTACCACAAGGACCCGAAATACAACCACGGCCTGCTGATGGACAACGGCGCGATCAAGGACGACTGCGCCGACAAGATGGCCCGCTACGACGTGCGCCCGCCCAACCCGCGACTGCCCGCGCGCAACTTCTCGGGCGGCAACCAGCAGAAGATCGTGGTGGCCCGCGAGATGGACCGCGCGCCGGACCTCCTCCTTGTGGGCCAACCGACCCGGGGCGTGGACATCGGCGCGATCGAGTTCATCCACAAGGAGATCCTGCGGCTGAGGGACGAGGGCAAGGCGATCCTGCTCGTCAGCGTGGAACTCGACGAGATCATGGGCCTGTCCGACCGTATCGCCGTGATGTTCGACGGCCGCATCATGGGCGAACGCCTGCCGAACGAGACCGACGAGAACGAACTCGGCCTCCTCATGGCGGGCGTGACGGAGGGGGCCGCCTGATGGACAAGATGCCCAAATGGGCCGATGTGGTCCTCATCCCGCTGATCTCGGTCCTGCTGGCACTGATCGTGTCGGGCCTCGTCGTCGCGATCATCGGTGAAAGCCCGCTGCGGGCGATGGAGGTGATGGTCCGCGGTGCCTTCGGTTCGGCCTATGGCTGGGGCTACACGCTCTACTACGCGACGAACTTCATCTTCACCGGCCTCGCCGTCGCCGTGGCCTTCCACGCGCGGCTCTTCAACATCGGGGGCGAGGGGCAGGCGGCGCTTGGCGGGCTCGGCGTCGCGGTCATCCTGCTCGGCGTGGCCTGGCCGCACTGGGCGATCGGTCTCGTGGCCGCGATGGTCTTCTCCGCGCTGTTCGGTGCGGCATGGGCGGCGATCCCGGCCTATCTGCAGGCCAAGCGCGGC
>CAZUVG010000229.1:354-5354 GCA_964623765.1 uncultured Roseicyclus sp. | reverse complement strand
CGGAGCTGCCGTGGCGTGGAAGGAGACCGCCAGCATGCAGCCGATTTCGTCTGCGCAGCGGGCGATCTCGGGCACGACACCGCTGGTCGACAACGTCACCCGGCGGCGCGAGATGGCGATGCCTTCGCCGTCCATGGCGATCTTCATCGCGTCGCGCACGTTCTCGAAATTGTAGAGAGGTTCTCCCATACCCATCAGAACGATGTTCGACACGAGCCGCGGCCGTAGTCCCGACCCCTCGCCGGGGCGCACCCAGTCGTCGAGGTCGTCGCGCGCCACCATGATCTGGCCCACGATCTCCCCCGCCGTGAGATTGCGCACCAGCTTCTGCGTGCCGGTGTGGCAGAAGGAGCAGGTCAGCGTGCAGCCCACCTGGCTGGAGATGCAGAGCGTGCCGCGATCTTCCTCGGGGATGTAGACGACTTCCACCTCGTGGCCGCCGGCGATCCGCATGAGATACTTCCGCGTTCCGTCGAGCGAGACCTGGCGCGACACGACCTCCGGCACGCGGATCTCGAAGCGCGAGGCCAGCATCGCGCGGTAATCCTTGGCGAGGTTCGTCATCGCGCCGAAATCGCGCACGCCCTTCTGGTAGATCCACTGCCAGAGCTGGCTCGCCCGCATCTTCGCCTGCTTCTCGGGCGTTCCGGCCTCGATCAGCGCCGCGCGCAGGCCGTCTCGCGTGAGGCCGACGAGATTCGCGCGGTCGCCCTCCGGCGCCTTGCGCGGAATGGTGAGCAAATCCTGCGTGATGGGCGCGTTCGCGGTCATGGCGGGACATCCCCTCTGGCCCCGCGCGGCGGGGGTGGCTCGATCGCCGTCAGATAAGGCCTTGCGCGCGGGTTGGCAAACCCTCAGCTGCCGCAGCGCGCCTCGGCATCCTCGATCGCGGCAGTGAAGCCCAGCAGCGAGACCGTGTCGCGCGTCGTGGTGCCCCGTGTCGAGATACCCGTCACGACAGCATCGACGCCGCGCTTCATCGCCTCGATCAGCCGCGCGTCATCCTCGGGCGCAGCCCATGCGAAGCCGATGCTGTCACCGTCAACGGAGCGATTCTCGGTGGCGAATTCGAACGTGTCGCTGCCGACCTCGACCGTGACGAGGTGGCCGTCGGGATAGGGATAGCCGCCGGTATAGGACACCTCGCCCATCCGGTCCTGCTCGGGCCAGAAGCTGACGAACATCAGGATGTCGCCGCGGACGACATCGACCTCCTGACCGTCGCGTGTGTTGAGCTGCTCGGTCGGCCGCGACACGACCCAGCACAGCTGTTCCCCGCTTTCGGGGTCCTGGTCGACGAACACGCTCCAGTCCGTATCGGCGCTGACGCGGTTGGTGCTTTCCTCCTGCGCGGCGGCCGCGGACGCGGATGCGAGAAGGCTGACGGCGGCGAGGATGCCGGCAATCGGGGATGTCTTGAACACGTGAGCCTCCAGCCCTTTGCTGCCTCTGGTGCCCGGCGCGCTTATGGTTCAGGACTGGGCGCGCGCAGGCGGGTGCCGCGCGGGACAATAGGGGATCATGCCCGGACGGGAAAGTCCCGGCAGCGGAAAATCGCCGCGGAACGCGACCGTCCCGCCGCAGGGGAGGAGAACGGAGTGCAAAGCCGGACCGAGGCCGTGGAAATCATGGATGTCTTGCGCGGCGGCTTCGTCGAATGCACGCACCGGGGACATGTCGCCATCTGGCACCGCGACGCGGGCCTCGTCGCCGCCTGGGGCGATCCCGACCTGCGCATCCTGCCGCGCAGCGCGATGAAGATGATGCAGGCCCTGCCGCTCGTCGAGAGCGGCGCGGCCGATGCGGCCGGGCTGGGGCCTGCGCACCTCGCGCTCGCCTGCGCCTCCCACCAGGGCGCGCATCTGCACACCGCCATGGTCACGGGCTGGCTTGCCGCGATCGGGCGGGCCGAGGAAGACCTGCGCTGCGGCTCGCACTGGCCGAAGGACGAGGAAGCGGCGCACGACCTGATCCGCGGGGGAACGCAGCCCGACCAGCGGCACAACAACTGTTCGGGCAAGCACACGGGCTTTCTCACGCTGTCGGGTCACCTTGGCGCCGGGCCGGAATACCTCGCACCCGACCACCCGGTGCAGCAGGCCGTGCGCGCCGCGCTCGAGGACACGGCGGAGGAGAGCTGCGCCGATCACGTCATCGACGGCTGCTCCGCCCCCAACTTCGCCGTGAGCCTCGCCGGGTTCGCCCGCGCCCTCTCCGCGTTCGCGGTGCCCGGCTCCTCCGCCCGCGGCGCGGCCATGGCGCGGCTCGTGGATGCCATGGTCTCCCACCCCGTCCACGTCGCGGGCGAGGGCCGCGCCTGCACCCGGCTGATGCGCGCGATGGGCGGCCGCGCGGCGATCAAGACGGGGGCCGAGGGCGTCTTCGCGGCGATCATCCCCGAGAAGCGCCTCGGCATCGCGATCAAGATCGAGGACGGCGCGACCCGCGCGGCGGAGGCGGCCGTCGCGGCGCTCCTCGCGGGTGCGGGCGTCCTCGATCCCTCTCACCCGGACGCACGGGCTATCCTGCACGGCCCGATCCGCAACTGGCGCGGGATCGAGACAGGGCATCACGAGGTCGCGCCCGATCTCGCCCGCTGGCGCGCCTGACCGGGATCAGGCGCCCGTCACCGACGTCACGGCGAGCCGGTCGATACAGTCGAGCAGTTCCGCTTTCTTAAGGGGCTTGGTCAGGTAATCGTCCATGCCCGCGCCGAGGATGCGATCCCGGTCGCCGTCGACGACATGGGCGGTCATCGCCACGATCGGCACGCGCGGCAGCCCGGCCTCTGCCTCGTGCGCCCGGATGTGCGCGGTCGCCTCGAGCCCGTCCATGCCGGGCATGGAGATGTCGGACAGAACGAGATCCGGCGCCTCTTCGATATAGGCGGCTACGAGGTCGGCGCCGTTGTCCACGAGACGCAGTCGGAGATCGCGTTCCTTGAGCATCTTGCGGAAGACGAGCTGGTTCGTCCGGTTGTCCTCGGCCGCGAGCAGCGACAGCCGGCGCCCGGCCGCCGTCTTGGCAGGGTTGGCAGGCGCCCTTGCATCCGCGTCGCCGGGCACCGCCCCCTCGACGATCAGCGCCACGAGCGCGTCCGGGGTCGCGGGCATGGCCGCATGATCGGAGTCCGTCACGGCGCAGCGGTCGGCGTCGGGAACCAGATGCAGGCATCGCCCGGTGAACCCGCCTGCCCGCAACGTCTCGGCCGAAGAGGTGTCCTGCTCCGGGCCGATCAGCAAGACCGTCTCGTTCCCGGGCATCGTATCGCCGGGCCGAAGGCATCCGGCCGTCCGCACCCGCGCGCCAACGGCTCCGAGCATCGCGATGAGGTCGTGGGCGGCGCGGGAGAAGACGGGGCCGACCACCCACACCCCGCGCCTGTCCGGTGGCAGACGGGGCGTCGCATCGTCCGGGGCCGCCTCGGGGCGGGCCAGCGTCAACCTGACGGTGAAGATCGAGCCCCGTCCCGGCGCTGACTCGAGCGAAATGTCCCCGCCCATGAGCCCGATCAGCCGCCGCGTGATGGCAAGGCCAAGACCCGTGCCGTCGTGGCGCCGGTTCGTACCGTCCTCGGCCTGGTTGAACTCGCCGAAGACATGGGCCTGCATCTCGGGCGCGATGCCGATGCCGGTGTCCTCCACGGAGATGACGAGCGGCACGTCGCGGCCGTCCGCGGTCCCGTCGGGCCGGATCGCGACGCCGACATGACCGCTCTCGGTGAACTTCGCCGCGTTGCCGACAAGGTTGAACAGGACCTGACGGATGCGCCCGCAATCCCCGATCAACCTGTGAGGGGCGTCGAGGTCGAGATCGAGCCGAAGGTCGAGGTCCCGCCCCTCGATCCCCGGCCGGAGAAGGCCGAAAACCTCCAGCACCACGGCCAGCAGGTCGAACTCGGCAAGGTGCAGCTCCAGCTTTCCGGCCTCGATCTTGGAATAGTCGAGAATGTCCTTGATGATCTCCAGCAGCGCCTCGCCCGAATGCCGGATCGTGTCGGCATAAAGCTTCTGCTCGGACGTCAGCGCCGTCTCGCCCAGAAGCTCGGCCATGGAGACGACGCCGTTCATGGGCGTGCGGATCTCGTGGCTCATGTTGGCGAGGAAGGCGGATTTCGCGCGGGATGCCGACAGTGCGGCGTCGCGCGCCACCCGAAGCTCATGCTCGCGGCGGATCATGGAGGTGATGTCGAGGGCAAGGCAGACCGTGTCGCCCTGCGGCGTGCGCTTGTCCACGAGGCGGATGACCGCGCCGTTCCAGAGCCGGATGTCGGTGCGCGGGATCGTCTCCCCCTCCCAGCGGGCGAGCATCTCGTCGAGCCAGTCGTCGGGCGTGCGGGCGTCGAGATCCACGATCCCCTCGTCGGCCGCGATGCGCAGGATCGCCTCGTAGCCCGCACCCGGCGCCACGTCGGCGATCCCGTCGAACGGCCTGAGCCAGGCGGGATTGGCGACGACGAGACGGCTGTCGCGGTCGAAGATGGCAAACCCGTCCTCCGCCACAGTCAGCGCATCCCAGAGCCGCCTTTCCGCCCGCGTGGCACGGTCAGTGGCGAGTTCGAGCGCGGCCGCGACCTCGTTCGTCCGCCCCATGAGGGCGGCGTTCTCCTCGCGCTGCTCGATCACCTGGTGGGACAGGGCGTGCGCGTGCTCGGCAAGCTTGCGGTTGGCGGCGTAGAGTTCCTCCGACCGGAGCGCGAGGAGACGTTCGGCCTGGAGGCGGGCCCTGCGTTCCTGCGCCAGCCTGGCGTCGAACCCGCTCGCTCCCATCTTCCAGCCCGCGTTGCCCGAAGCCCACGCGCTCGAGGCTCGCGCAACAGGCTGAAAATCGGGTTAAGCGGGCGGCCCCTCAGGCGCGTTCGATGGCCAGTGCGATCCCCTGCCCGCCGCCGATGCACATGGTCACGAGGCCGTAGCGCCCGCCGGTCCGCTCCAGTTCGTAGAACGCCTTTACCGCGATGATCGCGCCCGTGGCGCCCACCGGGTGGCCAAGGGCGATGG
>CAZUVG010000229.1:0-344 GCA_964623765.1 uncultured Roseicyclus sp. | reverse complement strand
CGGGTTCACGCGTTCGGGATCGAGGCCGAGGCGCCTGTTCACGGCCAGCGCCTGCGCGGCGAAGGCCTCGTTCGACTCGATCACGTCGAAATCGTCGATGGACAATCCCGTGCGCTCCATCAGGTTCTCGACCGCCGGGACGGGACCGATGCCCATGACCTCGGGCCGGACACCGGCATGGGCGTAGCCGATGATCCGCGCGCGCGGTGTCAAGCCTGCCTCCTCCGCGGCCTCGGCCCGTGCCAGGACCAGCGCCGCGGCGCCGTCGTTGATGCCGCTCGCGTTGCCCGCGGTCACCGTGCCGTCCTTCTCGAAAACCGGACGCAGCCCGGCCAGCGCCTCTG
>CAZUVG010000228.1:2063-5354 GCA_964623765.1 uncultured Roseicyclus sp. | reverse complement strand
CGAGGGATGCGGCGATCCCCCCCTGCGCGGCCACGGTGTGCGAGCGCGTCGGGAAGACCTTGGTCACGCAGGCGGTCTTCAGCCCCTGCTCGGCCATGCCCAGCGTCGCGCGCAGGCCCGAGCCCCCCGCGCCCACCACGACGACGTCGTAGACGTGCTCCGTGATGTCGTAGCTTGCGGTGATGCTTGCGGTATCCTTCATGGCGTCGTCCCTCTCAGAGAGCCATCTGCGCCAGCGCGACGACGCCGGCCGCGGCGAGGCCGTAGCTCACGATGGTCATGGCGATGATCCAGATCTTGCGGGGCAGGCCGCGCACGTAGTCCTCGACCACGACGCGGACCCCTAGCGCGAAGTGGTGCATGCCGACGACGAGGAAGGCCGCGACGACCAGCGCCGGGATCGGACGGCCGAGCGTCGCGATCACCTCCGCGTGCGGCGCACCAAGAAGCGGCCCCACGACGGCGAGGAAAAAGGGCGTCAGGATCAGGAGCGCGACGGAAGTCACGGTCATGGTCCAGAAGTGCTGCGTACCGGAATGGGCGGTGCCGAGGCCGGAGACGCGCTTGCGGGCTGTCATGTGGGGCATGGGTCGCTCTCCCTCAGACGGCGATGATCGTGACGACGGTCAGGAGGACGGAGCCGCCGAGCATGGCCCAGCCCATCTTGTCGGCCGTCTTCACGTCAAGGCCGCGGCCGGTGTCCCAGATCAGGTGCCTGAGGCCGCCGAGCGCGTGATACCACAGGCCGAGGACCGACAGCGTCATCACGATATCGCCCAGCACCGAGGTGATCAGGCCGTCCGCGGTGGCGAAGCTCTCCGCGCCCGTCGCCGCCGCGACCAGCCACCAGACCAGCAGGAAGGCCGACACGAGCAGCGCGTTGCCCGTGATCCTCACGAGGATCGATGTGATCGAGTTGAGCTGCGGACGGTAGATCTGCAGGTGCGGCGACAGCGGCCGGTTCCCGCGGTTCACATCGGCCATGGCGGACCCCTTCAGGTTGTGCTTGGCGGTTGTCTCTTGTCTCGAGAAATAGCGAATTCTCCTGCGCTGTCACGTGGGTGCTGCCCCTGGCGGCGCGGATTCCGCCCTCGAGGCTGGGTCTTAACGCCGCAGAGCCGGAAAATGTGATCACAGTTTTTCGGCAAGTGATCACAAATTTGGCGGCTGTGACGCTGGATGCGTTGCGCACGCTAGCCCGTTTCAGGCCGGCATCAGCGCCCAATAGTCGAGGTCGAGCAGGACGTCCGGCAGATACTTCCCGTCCTCGCCTCTCAGCGCCCCGGGCGTCGCCCCGTCCTTGACCGCCACCAGCCGGAGCCGGATGGCCCCCACGCCCGGCGCGGGCATCTCAGCGGTGTCGAGCACCTCGGACCACGCGCGCACGGTGTCGCCCGCGAAACAGGGATTCGCGTGGGTCCCGCCGTTGATCGCCACGATTAGCTGCGCGTTGGCCAGACCGTTGAACGACAGCGCGCGCGCCATCGACATGACGTGGCCGCCGTAGATCAGGCGCTTGCGATCCGCGCGCGGGGTGGCGTCGAAATGGGTCTTCGAGGTGTTCTGCCAGAGGCGGGTGGCCATCATGTGCTCGGCTTCCTCGATCGTCACGCCGTCCACGTGGTCGATCACCTCGCCCACCTCGTAATCCGGCAAGCGGTGCCGCTCGCCGGCCTGGACGAAATCGTAGCCGGTGAAGTCAAGGCCGCCGGGAAGCGCGAGGTCACGGGGGGCCACGGCCTTGGCAAGCTCCGGCAGCACCGTCTCTGGCGCGGGCGCGTCGAGGTCGCGTTTGCGCACCATGACCCAGCGGGCGAATTCCATCACCGGCAGGCCGTGCTGGTTCCGGCCTGTCGTGCGGACGTAGACCACGCCCGTCTTGCCGGAGGAGTTCTGCTTCAGCCCGATGACCTCGGACGACGCCCGGAGCGTGTCGCCGGCATAAACGGGCCGCAGCCAGCGCGCCTCGGCGTAACCGAGGTTCGCGACGGCGTTCAGCGAGATATCCGGCACCGACTTGCCGAAGACGATGTGGAAGGCCGCGAGATCGTCGAGCGGGCTTTGCGGCAATCCGCAGGCGCGGGCGAACTCGTCCGAGGAATGGAGCGCGTGGCGCGACGGGTATAGCGCGTGGTAGAGCGCGCGTTCCCCGCCCGAAACGGTGCGGGGAACGGCGTGCTCGATCACCTCGCCCACGCGGTAGTCCTCGAAGAAGCGGCCGGGGTTGGTCTTGGTCGCGGTCACGGCATCCCTCGCCATCATTGCGCCCCGAGCTTCATGTCGGGCGTGTAGGGCCCTTCGATCTCCTTCGTCACGGCCTGGCCGCAGCGCATCACGCCGCGCGAGACGTCGAAGGACATGACCGGGTCGCCGTGAAGCTCCCATCCCTTCGACAGCGCCTCGGACACCTTGTGGCAGAACGCGGAGGTGTCGTCCTCCGTCAGCAGGCGGTAGATTTTCATGTCCTCACCCGAAAACGGGATAGCCGAACCAGTAGTGAACCCAGGCAATCACGCCGTAGAGGACGAGCGTGCCGACAACGGCGCCGATCTCCTTGCCTGCGTTGACCTCGACCTGCGCCGGCCGCGTCCATTGCGTCTGGCGGTTGATCAGGATGACCTCCACCACCGCCCAGGCGAGCAGGCCGCCGAACAGGATGAAGGAGGGGATGTCGCCGTTGACCAGAAGGTGGGCAAGCGCCCATGTCTTGATCGCGATGAGTTGCGGGTGGCGCATCTTCTGCCCGAGCCATGTCTTCATGCCCGAGGCGGCGAAGAGGTAGATCGCGACGAGGTTCAGAAGGTTGTTGATCCCGACCGTCGCCGGATGCCGGAACCACAGGATCGGCCCCCCATACGCGTTGCGGTAGCCGATCCACATCAGCACGACCGATACGAGAACGGCGATGGCGACCGCTCCCTTGGCCGCGTCACCCATGGCCGCGCGCCGGTCGGGCGACACGCGCTTGAAGAGGTGCGCCCCGGACCAGAGCGCGACCCCCGCGATCAGCAGGATGTATGCAAGTGGGCTTCCGATCATGCCGCCTCCAGTGCCGCGATCGCTTCGACGCGGGCCAACGTCGCGCGTGCCGTGTCGACATGCAAGTTCTCGACGATCTTGCCATCGACCACCGCGACCCCTTGTCCCTCACGGAGCGCCTCCTCGTAAGCGGCGATCTGTCGGCGGGCGAGATCGTCAACCTGGGCAACGACACCGAGCCGATTTCGATGGCCGACCTGGCCCGCCGCGTGATTTCGTTGTCGGGCCGGGAGTTCGAGCCGGAGTTCGTGC
>CAZUVG010000228.1:285-2053 GCA_964623765.1 uncultured Roseicyclus sp. | reverse complement strand
CGGCGGGCGAGTTCGACCTCCGCCTGGGAGGGAGCGAAGACCTCGTTGGCGATGGCGACCTGCGCAGGGTGGATCAGCGTCTTGCCGTCGAATCCGAAATCGCGCCCCTCTTCGCATTCTGCGCGCAGCCCCTCCTCGTCGCGGAAGGTGTTGTAGACGCCGTCGACGCAGACGAGGGCACTGGCGCGCGCGGCCAGAAGGCAGGTCTGGAGCGCGGTCGTCATCGCGCCGCGCGTGCGACAGCCGAGTTCCTTGGCCAGGTCGTTGGTTCCCATGACGAAACCCGCCATCCGGGGGGCGGCGGCGATGGCGCCGGCGTTCAGGATGCCTGCAGGCGTCTCCATCATCGCCCAGATCGCCGTGTTCGCTGTCTCGGCCCGGGCGTCGAGCCGCGCGGCGAGCGCTCCCACGTCGGAGGGGCGGTCCACCTTGGGCAAGAGGATCGCGTGCGGGCCGATTGCGGCCATCGTGTCGAGATCGTCGGCGCCCCACTCGGTTTCGAGCCCGTTGATGCGCACGATCTGCGCCCGGGGGCCGTAGCCGCCCGCGCCGAGCGTTTCCGCCAGAAGCGTCCGCGCGGCCGCCTTCTCCCCGGCGGCGACGGCGTCCTCGAGGTCGAAGATGATCGCGTCCACCGGCAGCGTCTTCGCCTTCTCCAGCGCCCGCGGCTTGGAGCCGGGGATGTAGAGTACGGATCGGTAGGGTCGCGCGCGATGATCCATGAATCGCCTCCGGGGGTCGGATCGGTCCTGACAGGACCGGGTGGTGTCTGGATCGGGGTGGAAGCACGTCGGGTCCACGAAATCAAGTTCCGATTTGCCGCGCCGCAGAAGAACATTGTTGCGCATGCAGCAAGCGGGCCGTCAGAGCAGCCCGTCGTGCAGGAGTTTCAGGCCCGTCAGGGACAATGCCGTGTAGGCGAAGGTGAAGAACACCCGGTCGGAGATCATCCCGTGCGCCCGGACCCCGATCCATGTGCCGAGAAGCGCGAAGGGAACCATGAGCGCCGAGGTGCCGAGCGCGGACAGGGTGAACAGGCCCAGCATCGTGTAGAGCACGGCCTTGATCGCGTTGACGACCCAGAAGACGACGACCGCGGTCGCGTGGTAGTCGGTCTTGCCGATCCCATCGCGGCCGAGCATGAACATGGCGAAGGGCGGCCCGCCGGCATGGGCGACGAAACTCGTGAAGCCCACCGCGATTCCCGCGAGCCAGCCCATGCGCCTGTCGAACGGCCGGGCCCGCGGGGAGAGCCATCCGATGCCGCCCGCCACGCGGTAGAGGACGAAGGCCACGGCCACCGCGCCGATCAGCACGCGGATGAAGTCGTCCGACACGACCGAGAACAGGAGGGCGCCCAGCGTCATGCCCGGGATGGAGCCAACCAGGATGGCGCGGGCGGATGGGCCGTGCCAGCGGCCCCAGTAGGCGCGCACCGCCGCCACGTCGATCGCCATCAGCACCGGCAGCATCAGCGCCAGCGCCACGCCGGGTTCCACCACGATCGCGAGAATCGCCGTTCCCGCGAAGGCGAGCGATCCGCCGAAGCCTCCCTTTGCGACCCCGGCAAGAACGGCGGCCAGCGCGGCCGTGGCGAAGACCCATGCGTCGGGCAAGGCCGCTCCTTTCGGCTTCGATCGCTGCGGCTTCGGCCCCCGCCGCCGGGGCGCGGCCTGCCGCGCGCCCGACCCTGCCCGGCCCCCGGGGGCTTGCGCGGGGCGCGGGGCGGGGATACCCCTCGCCCGATATCAACGAGGGACTCGGAGAT
>CAZUVG010000228.1:0-275 GCA_964623765.1 uncultured Roseicyclus sp. | reverse complement strand
CAAGATCGCGCTCATCGGCGCGGGCCAGATCGGCGGCACGCTCGCCCATCTCGCCGCGCTGAAGGAACTGGGCGACGTGATCCTCTTCGACATCGCCGAGGGGGTCCCCCAGGGCAAGGCGCTCGACATCGCCGAGAGCGGCCCCTCGGAGAAGTTCGACGCGAAGCTCAAGGGCACCAACGATTACGCCGACATCGCGGGTGCCGACGTCTGCATCGTGACCGCCGGCGTGCCGCGCAAGCCCGGCATGAGCCGCGACGACCTGCTCGGCATCA
>CAZUVG010000227.1:0-5354 GCA_964623765.1 uncultured Roseicyclus sp. | reverse complement strand
GGCACCCTTAGCCTGAGCGCCGTCACCTCGGGCGCAGGCCCGAGCCGGAGCGCGGCCTCCAGACGGCCCGCCTGCGCCTCGGGCGCGCGAAAGCCGAGGGCTGGAACCGCGAGCGCGACGCCGTCGAGATCGCTCGTCACCTGCAGCCGCGGCGGCTCGCCCGGGGGCAGGTCGATGGAGATGTCCGCCGCCCCGCGCCCCGACAGCATGTCCTCGGGCAAGGACAGGCCAAGCCGCTCGAGCGCCGCGCGATCGACCGCCGCCCGCGCCTCGATCCGGGCCGTGCGCGGCGCCTCGGGGCCGAGCGCGCGGCTCCAGCGACCCTCGGCGGGCACCCCGTCGAAGCTCGCGCGCCCGGCCACGGTGATGCGGTCGGGCACGAGCGTGACATCGAGGCGTTCGGCCGCCAGTCTCCGGCCCGGGACCAGCGCCTCGGCGGCAAAGTCCGTGACCCGCCCCGACGCCGTCATGCCCAGTTCCGCAAGGCTCGCCGGCCGGTCGCGTGGCATCAGGCGCGAGGACCACGCGGCGTCGAACGCGATCCGGCCATCGCCGATACGTTCCGGCGTCATGTCGCCCTCGCGGAAGATCCGGATCGGCGGCGCGTCGAGGATGCGGAGGAGGTCTGCCACCTCTCCCTCCCCTGCCAGCCGGAACTCCGCCCTTGGCCCCGGCTCGCGGTTGTCGGCGACGATCATGACGGCCTCCCGCACGCGCACGTCGCCGCCGCCTGCCGACATCCGGCCGTCGTCGATCCGCAGGACGAGGCGCGCGCCGTCGAGTTCCAGGTGGCCGGAGACCCCGCGCAGCCGCGCGCCCCCGCGGAGGGGCGTCAGCACCCCGTCCCGGAGACTCATCTGCAGGTGACGGCGCAGGGGCCGGCCCGGCTCGGCCCGGATCGCGAGATCGACGCCGCGCGCCCGGCCCGCCTGCACGTGCTCCGCCAGCCAGCGGCGCGTGCCCGGTGCCGCGTCCTCGGGCCAGAGGGACAGCACCCTTTCCACCGAAACATCCGCCACCGACGCGTCGAGCGACAGCGCCCGCCCGCCGTCCCGCGCCTCGGCCGAGCCTCTCAGGCGCAGGCGCAGGTCGCCGTCATGGACCACGGCCCGCCCGATCTCGATCCGCGGGCGCTCGCCCAGCGTAAGCCGCATGTCGACCGCGGCGCCTTCGAGGGACAGCGGCGCGTCGTAGAGATCGCCGGGCCGTGCCTCGATGCCCGCGAGCGCGAACTGCGCGATGTAGGTGCGACCGTCCGGGGCAACGTCGGCATGGCCGCTTGCATCGAACCGCAACTGCGCCGCGTCGAGCCGCAGGCCCTCGAAGACGACGCGGCGCGTCTCCGGGTCGTAGACGAGTTCCGCCGCCAGCGCCTCGAAGCCGAGAGGCGCGTCCCCTCGCCCCAGCGTGACCCGCCCCGCGCCGATGTCGAGCCGCGCCTGAAGGTCGCCCACCGTCCCGTCGTCGGCGAGATCGAGCGCGAGCCGCCCCGAGATCGGCGCGCGCATGAGGTCGAGCCAGGCCAGCGCCGGATGTGCAGTTGCAAGGTCACGGGCGGCGAGGTCGCGGAAGGCCACGGCGATGCCCGTCCTGCCCTCAGACGGCTCACGCAGCACGGCGAGGTCGAGCGTCGCCTCCCGGCTGCCCGAGACGCCCCCCCGAACGACGAGGGCGAGCTGCCCTTCTGCCCGCGTGAGCGTCGCGGTGGCGCCGTCCATCCGCAGCACCTGCTCGGTCATCGCATCGGCCATGTCGAGCCGCAGGTCGCTGGCGCGCACCTCCTCGAGACGCTCGAAGACGGGACTCGCGAACATCGCGTCGAGCCGGGCCATGGTCTCGGGCAGCGAGACGCCAGCGGCGCCCGCCGCCCCCGCGAGGTCGAGGTCGAGCCGCCCCTGCGCGTCGCGCGACAGGCTGAGGCCTGCGCCGGCGATCTCCACGGTTCGCGGGCGCATCCGGCCCACGAACGCAGCGGCGGGGTCGAAGGCGATGCGCAGGTCGGGAAAGGCTGCCCGTGGCGCGCCGCCAGCATCGTCGAGCGCCACGTCGGAGAAGACGAGGACCGGCCCGCCCCCCGCCTCGGGCAACTCGAGTGCCATTGCGCCGATCGTCAGGTCGCCGCCCGCCATGCCCGCGTCGAGCCGCGCCTCGATCCGCGACTGCACGCCGTCCGGCAGCGCCAGCGGCCCTGCCGCCAGGCGCAGCCAGAGGCCGCCGGCAAGCGCGACGACGGCCACAAGCACTAGGCCCAAGCCAAGCGCCAGCCAGCGAATGCCGCGCCGCGACCCGCGACCCGCGCCGGGCTGCACGTCGCCGTCCGTCTGGTCGCTGTCTCTCGCGGCGTCCTGCATCGCTGGGCGCTGTCCTGCCTCGGGGGTCACTCTCGGGCCGTTCCCGCCCTTTATCTTCGCGTGAAAGCGTCTAGCTTGCAAACCGGCCGGCGCGGGCTTGCGCACGGCGCACCCTGTTTCGCCATGTTCGAACGAAGGAGAACCGTCGATGCCACAGGTAGGCGATATGGCCCCCGATTTCACCCTGCCCCGCGACGGCGGCGGCGAGATCACGCTGTCGGGGCTGCGCCCGAAAAAGGTCGTGCTCTACTTCTACCCGAAGGACGACACCTCGGGCTGCACGAAGGAGGCCATCGCCTTCACCGGCCTCGGCGCCGAGTTCGAGGCCGCGGACGCCGTGGTGGTCGGCGTCTCGAAGGACAGCGTCGCCAAGCACGACAAGTTCGTCGCCAAGCACGACCTCGGCGTCGCGCTCGTCTCCGACGAGGCGTCGGACGTCTGCGAGAGCTACGACGTATGGAAGGAAAAGAGCATGTACGGAAAGAAGTACATGGGGATCGAACGTTCGACCTTCCTGATCGACGGCGACGGCAAGGTTGCGCGCGTCTGGGAGAAGGTGAAGGTGCCGGGACATGCCGAGGCGGTGCTGGAGGCGGTGCGCGCCCTCTGATCCGGCGGGCGGCCGGCACGTCCGGTCGCCCTTGACCCCACCGCCGTCCACGTGGAGACCCGTCGCATGACACCGCTCGCCGAAATGGCCGAGGCCGTCCTGCGAACGGCCGACGGGCGCGGGAAGACGGCGCTTTCCCGCCGCTTCGCCGCCGAATGGCGGGATGCCCGCGCGCGGGGCGAAACTCCGGCCGTGGGCCGCGGCGATCCGCCCGACCGCCCCGCGCGGCCCGCCCGACCCGAACTGCTCGACCCGCGCGACGTGCCGCGCCGCCGCCCGGGCAGCCCCCGGGGCCGGCGCGCGATTCTCCATGCCGTCGCCCATATCGAGCTCAACGCCGTCGACCTTCACTGGGACGTCATCGCCCGTTTCGCCGATGTCCCGATGCCCATCGGCTTCTACGACGACTGGGTGCGCGCGGCCGACGAGGAATCGAAACATTTCAACCTCGTCTCGGACGTGCTCGAGGCGATGGGCTGCGATTACGGCGCGCTGCCCGCGCATGCCGGCATGTGGCGCGCGGCCGAGGACACGGCGCACGACCTGATGGCGCGGCTCGCCGTCGTGCCCATGGTGCTCGAGGCTCGCGGCCTCGACGTGACCCCGGGCATGATCGACATCTTTCGCAGGGCGCAGGACGAGCCCGCCGCGCCGCAGGCCGTCGCCGCGCTCGAGGTGATCTATTCCGAGGAGGTGCATCACGTCGCCTACGGCTCGAAGTGGTTCCACTTCCTCTGCGGTCGCGGCGATATCGACCCGAAGGACGCCTTCCACGATCTCGTCCGGCGCCATTTCCACGGCGCGCTGAAGCCGCCGTTCAACGAGGAGAAGCGCGCCGAGGCCGGTCTTCCGCCCGACTTCTACTGGCCGCTTTCGGGATCTCCGGCAGACCGCGCCTGACCGCGAACGCAAGGCGTTTGCTCAAATGCTGGGCAAAAATGTTCTGAAATCGGGCGGAGGATCGGCGAAAATTCGCTCAAATCCGAGACATAAGGCTGCCAGACGCGCTGCGACAGGGTAGTGTGTTGAGGCGACGAGCCTGGTGCCTTATCCCCGCGACAGGCTTGACGATGTCCGCGACGCCCGCGCAGGCAGCACGGCACCCACGGTGGCGGAACGGGCGCTCGGACGGCGAATAACAAGAACCGGGGAAGACGAGGCACTGACGGTGACTTCACGGCTGACGACCCGCATCCACGGGATGCTCGAGCGGCACCTGCCGGAACAACGGCTGTTTCTGAAATCGGACGAGGGCACACGGTTCATCCGCCTGCGCCCGGTCACGCAGGCGGCGCTGATCGGGGGGCTCGGCCTGTTCGTCGGCTGGACGATCATCGTGACCTCGATATTCCTGATCGACACGATCTCGGCCGGGAACGCCCGCGAACAGGCGCAGCGCGAGGAGCTTCGCGTGCAGGAGCGGCTGAGCGAACTGGAGCAGGCCCGCGATACCCGCGCGGCCGAGGCGCGGCAGGCGCAGGACCGCTTCGCGCTGGCGCTCGACCAGGTCTCGCTGATGCAGACACGCCTTCTTGAAAGCGAGGAACGGCGCCGCGAACTGGAAACGGCGATCGAGCAGATCCAGCTCAGCCTGCGCGACATCCGGCAGGAACGCGACGCCGCGCGGACGGAACTCGCCTCTCTCCAGGAGGAACTGCAGGCGGAGACCGGCACCGTTCGCACGGCCGCGTCGCGCGAGCGCGAACTGTCCGCCACGCTGGCCTACCTGACCGAGGCGCTGGAGGCCACCGCGCACGAGCGCGACGAGAGCCGCGACATGATGACCGCCGCCGAGGCAGAGGTGGAGGAGCTTCAGTTCGCCGCCGCGCTCGCCTCCGAACGGCAGGAGCGCGTGTTCCGCCAGATCGAGGATGCCGTGGCCATGTCGATGGAACCGCTCGACGAGATGTTCCGCGCCGCGGGCCTCGCGACCGAGCAGATCATCGGACAGGTGCGCTCGACCTATTCCGGGCAGGGCGGACCGCTCATGCCGATCACCATGTCATCGCGCGGAGAGGCGCCCGATGCCATGTCGCTGCGCGCCAACGAGGTTCTCTCGGCGCTCGACGAGCTCAACATCTACCGCATGGCGGCCGAGCAGCTTCCCTTCTCCATGCCGGTGCGCTCGAACTTCCGGCTTACTTCCGGCTTCGGTTACCGTACCGACCCGATCCGGGGCGGTCGGCGGCTTCATGCCGGCACCGATTTCGCCGGGCCGCGCGGCACACCGATCCACTCCGCCGGCGACGGAACGGTGGTTTTTGCCGGCAGGCAAAGTGGTTACGGCCTGATGGTGGAGATCCGCCATCCCTTCGGCCTGACCACCCGCTACGCCCATCTCTCGCGTATCCGCGTCGGCGAGGGTGAAAGGGTATCGCGCGGCGATCGCATCG
>CAZUVG010000226.1:0-5367 GCA_964623765.1 uncultured Roseicyclus sp. | reverse complement strand
CAGCCTTCGGGCATCCTCCGGCGTGTAGAGGATATGCTGGATCGCGATGCCGGCCTCACGGGCCCAGGCGTGGAAGGTCCGCGCCTGCGGATCGTCGCCGGGGCCGCGCCACATCTCGCGCAGCGCCACGGAGACGCCCTCGGGCATGACCTTGCGTACCACGTCGCGCTGCACCTCCGGACCGAAGATCCCGGCGGCCTCGGTCGTGATCTGCACCGGCATCTCCGGCACGGCCGCCCGCATCTCCGCGATGAGTTCGCGGTAGAGGCCCGCGTCGAGGCTGTGGTGTCCCTCCGGGTCGCGCACATGGCCATGCAGCGCCCGGGCGCCTTCTGCAAAGGCGGCCTTCGCAGCGGCGACGGTCTCGGCGATGGTGACGGGCAGCGCCGGATGATCGTCCTTCGTCCTGCGTGCGCCGTTGGGCGCCACCATCACCTGCGGAAGCCGTGCAAGACGGCTCATCCGCGCAGTGCGGTTTCGAGGCCGCGGGAGAGCTTCGTCACCAGTTCCTCGATTTGCGCATCCTCGATGATGAAGGGCGGCGCGAGCAGGATGTGGTCACCGTGCTTGCCGTCGATGGTGCCGCCGGCAGGATAGCAGACGAGCCCCTCGTCCATCGCCGCGGCCTTGACCCTCGCGTGCAGCTTGCGCGCGGGGTCGAACGGGGCCTTCGTGGCCCTGTCCTCGACGAGTTCGATGCCACGGAACAAGCCGCGGCCGCGGATGTCTCCCACGTGCGGGTGCTGGCCGAAGGTCGCGCGAAGTGCCGCGTCCAGCATCGCGCCCTTCTCCCGCACGCGGGGCAGGAGGTTGCGGTCGAGCATGGTCGAGACGACCGCGTGGCCTGCCGCCGCAGCGAGCGGATGCGCGTGGTAGGTGTGGCCGTGCTGGAAGCTGCCGGAGCCCGCCTCGATGGCCTCGTAGATCGTGCGCTGGCACAGCATCGCCCCGATCGGCGCGTAACCCGCGCCGAGGCCCTTGGCGATGGTCACAATGTCGGGCGCGATGCCCTCCTGCTCGCAGGCGAAGAGCGTGCCGGTCCGGCCCATCCCGCACATCACCTCGTCTAGGATCAGCAGCACGCCGTGGCGGTCGCAGATCTCTCGGATGCGCGGGAAGTAGCCGGGCACGGGGGGAACCGCGCCGGCGGTGGCGCCCACCACGGGTTCGGCAAAGAAGGCCATGACGCTTTCCGGTCCGAGGCGCAGGATCTCGGCCTCGAGCTCGTTCGCCGCGCGCAGGCCATAGTCCTCCGCGCTCTCGTGCTCGCCCCGCTCGCGGTATTCGTAGCAGGGCGCGATGTGGCTCGTTTCGACGAGGAGCGGTGCGTATTTCTCCCGCCGCCACGCATTGCCGCCCGCGGCGAGCGCGCCCAGCGTGTTGCCGTGGTAGCTCTGCCTGCGCGCGATGACGCGGTGGCGCTCGGGCTGGCCGATCTCCAGCACGTATTGCCGGGCAAGCTTGATCGCGGCCTCCACCGCCTCGGAGCCCCCGGAGACCGGATAGACCCGGTCGATCCCCTCGGGCGCGTGCGCGATCAGAAGGTCGGCAAGCTTCTCGGCGGGCTCGGAGGTGAAGAAGCCGGTATGCGCGAAGGCGAGCCGGTCAAGCTGGTCGTGCACTGCCTTCCGCACGTCCGGGTCGGAATGGCCGAGGCACGAGACGGCCGCGCCGCCCGATCCGTCGAGATATGCCCGCCCCGCCTCGTCGTATATGTAGCAGCCCTCGCCCCGGACGGCGGTGGGCAGCTTGGCGGCGGAGCGACTGAAGACATGGGTCATGACGCGTCGGTTCCCCTGACCACGAAGACGGACTGGCGCGCGTGGCGGACGACGCGGGCGGCGTTGGGTCCCAGCAGGTAGTCGCTCAGCTCCGGCGTGTGCGAGGCCATGACGACGGCATCCACGTCAAGCCGGTTCGCCGCGTTGATGATTTCGTCGTAGACGCGGCCATGCAGGACATGCGGGTGGACCTCGACCTCGTCCGGGACGTTCGCGGCGACCCAGGCCGACATCTTTTCGCCGACCTCGTGGAGTGCCCTCTTCTCGAACCCGCTGTCGAAGTAGCTGCCCACGACCGACATGCCGAAGTCGGGCACGACGGTGACCACGTGGAGAACGCCGCCCTCGGGCCGGCAGAGGCGGAGGGCTGCGGGCAGCGCCTTCGCCCAGCTCGCGGGGGCGGAGAGGTCGATCGGCAGGAGGATCGTCTTGAACATCGTCTCGGCCTCCTCAGAAGGCGGGTTTGGTCTGCCGGCGCCGCTGGAGCAGGATGACGACGCCGAGGAGCAGGAGCGCGGGGATGTAGAAGACCTGTGCGGGCATCCTGTCCTGCGCGACCTCGATAACGGCGATCTCCACCGGCGTGTCGGCGTAGAAGTCGAAGTCGGTCAGCGCCTCCGCCGTCTCGGTGCCGAACATCGGCTCGTCGAGGCGCATGGTCTCGCCCTCGGGTATCAGCAAAAGACCGGTATTGGCCAGCCGTTCCTGCGTCGTCGCGCCCTCCGCCCGGATCCGGTAGGTGAGCTCGGCCAGTTCGCCCGTGTTGAAGTCGGGCCCCCGGATCAGGAGGCGCAGCGCCTCGCCCTCGGGAACCTCGGCCAGCGCCTCCTCGAACTGCGCGGGCGGGACCTGACGGAACGGATCCTCCACCATGTCGAGCCATACGTTCGGCACGAACAGCGTGAAGGCCACGAGCAAGAGAGCCGCGCTCTCGTGAAGGCGGGAGCGAGCGAGGAAGTAGCCCTGCGTCGCCGCGGCGAAGAGGAGCATGGCAAATGTCGCGATGACGAAGATCCAGACCGCCTGAAGGATGCCGGCCCATGTCCCGAGATCCACGCCGTAGAGGATGAGCGTGGGGTTGAAGATGAACAGGAACGGCAGCGCCACGGTCCTGAGCGAGTAGAAGAAGGCCGTGAAGCCCGTGCGGATCGGGTCGCCCCCCGAGACGGCGGCCGCGGCGAAACTCGCCAGCCCCACGGGCGGCGTCACGTCTGCCATGATCCCGAAGTAGAAGACGAAGAGATGCGCCGCGATCAGCGGCACGATCAGCCCCTCCTGCGCGCCAAGCGCCACGACGACCGGTGCCATCAGGGAGGAGACGACGATGTAGTTGGCCGTCGTCGGCAGTCCCATGCCGAGGATCAGCGAGAAGAGGCCAACGAACACCAGCATCAGGAAAAGGATGCCCATCGACAGCTGCTCGACGAGGGCGGCGAGTTCGGTGCCGATGGGCGTTCGCGTCACGGTCGCCACGATGATGCCGGCCGCCGCGGTGGCGACGCCGATTCCGATCATGTTGCGGGCGCCCGCGATCAGACCATCGCGCAGGTCGACCAGCCCTGCCATGAACTCAGATGCGATCCGCCCGCCCTCGCCGCGGAAGAGCGCCTTGAGCGGGCGCTGCGTGGCGATGATCCCGATCATGAGCGAGACCGCAAAGAAGGCCGAGCGCGCCGGGCTCTGCCGCTCCACCATCAGGAACCAGACGAGGACCACGATGGGAAGGACATAGTGGAGGCCGGTGGAATAGATGTCCTTGACCTTCGGCAGGACGATCTGCTCGGCATTGGGGTCGTCCACCTCGAGATCGGGCTTGCGCGCTGCGATGGCGACCAGCCAGACGTAGACGGCGGCGAGCAGCGCCATCATGATTGGACCGCTCAGGGAGGGAACCACTTCCCGCAGGAAACCGACGCCGTAGATCAGCGCGGTGAACGCCGCGCCGGCCACGGCGAAGCCCACGAAGAACTTCAGGAGCATTCCGACGAAGGACTTCGCCTCGCCGAGCGCCGGCATGTCCTTCTTCAGCGCCTCGAGATGCACGATGTAGATCAGCGCGATGTAGGAGATCACCGCCGGGATGAAGGCGTGCTTGATGACCTCGACGTAGGATATGCCGATGAACTCCACCATCAGGAAGGCGGCGGCCCCCATGACCGGCGGCATGATCTGGCCGTTGACGGACGAGGCCACCTCGACCGATCCGGCCTGCTCGTTGGTGAAGCCCACGCGTTTCATCAGCGGGATGGTGAATGTGCCCGTGGTGACCACGTTCGCGATGGAGGAGCCCGAGATTAGTCCGGTCATGGCACTGCCCACGACCGCGGCCTTGGCCGGGCCGCCGCGCAGATGGCCGAGGCCCGCGAAGGCAAGCTTGATGAAATAGTTGCCCGCGCCCGCCCGGTCGAGGAGCGAGCCAAACAGCACGAAGAGGAAGACGAAGGCGGTCGAGACCCCCAGCGGAATACCGAAGACGCCGCCCGTGTCGAGCCACTGCGCGTTGATCAGCGCGGTGAAGGACAGCCCCTCGTGCGCGATGAGGTCGGGGATCAGCCAGCCCTGCCCGAAATAGGCGTAGAGCAGGAAGAGCGAGCCCACGACGGTCAGCGCAGGCCCGAGTGCGCGGCGGCTGGCCTCCAGCAGGATAAGGATGCCGACCGCACCGATGATCACCTGCGCCTGCGTCGGCAGACCCGAGCGCGCGGTCAACGCCAGCGTGTCGGAGAACCAGAAGACGTAGAAGGTGCAGAACCCTCCGATCGACAGCAGGATCCAGTCGATCACCGGCACCCGGTCGCGCGGCGAGTTCTTGAAGGCGGGGTAGGCAAGGAATGCCAGCACGATGGCGAAGAACAGGTGCAGCGGCCGCGTCTGGGAGGAGTTCAGCACGGGCAGGTACTCCCCGAACCACAGCATGGGCTGGGCGATCCAGAGCTGGTAGAGCGACCACACAAGCGCGAGGCCGGAGATCAGCAGCGCAACGGAGCGGTTCCGCGGGTTGCGCGCGCCGGAATCGGTGGAAGCGACGAGATCCTGCAGTTCCTCGTCGCTGTATCGCCGCCCCTCGCGTTCTTCGCCGTTAGCCATGTGCCGTCCCCGTTCGCCCTTCGCCTCGAAAAGGCCCCGGGCGAAGCAGTCTTCGCCCGGGGCCGAAAGCCGTTCCGTCAGGTGGGGCCTATCACTCGATCAGGCCTGCCTCGCGGTAGTAGCGCTCTGCGCCCGGATGCAGCGGGGCCGAGAGGCCGTCGCTTGCCATCTCCGCGGGGTCGAGGTTGGCGAAGGCCGGGTGTAGCGACCGGAACTGGTCGATGTTCTCGAACACGGCGGAGACGACGGTGTAGACCACCTCTTCCGGCACGTCGGCCGAGGTGACAAAGGTCGCGCCGACGCCGAAGGTTGCCGTGTCGTCGGCGTTGCCGCGATACATGCCGCCGGGGATCGTCGCGGTGCGATAGAAGGGATTCTCCTCCACCAGCATGTCCACGGCATCATTGGCGACATCCACGAGCACGGCGTCGCAGGCTGTCGTTGCCTCCTGGATCGAGCCCGAGGGGTGGCCGACGGTGTAGACCATCGCGTCGATGTT
>CAZUVG010000225.1:0-5390 GCA_964623765.1 uncultured Roseicyclus sp. | reverse complement strand
ATCAACATGCGCGAGCAGCTGATCCGCGCGGTCGAGATCATCCCGCTCGAGGTGGTGGTGCGCAACGTGGCGGCGGGCTCGATCGCCAAGAGGCTCGGCATCGAGGAGGGCACCGCCCTGCCGCGGCCGATCGTCGAGTTCTACTTCAAGAACGACGATCTCGGCGATCCGCTGGTTTCCGAGGAGCACGTCCTCGCCTTCGGCTGGGCGACGCAGCAGGATCTCGACGACATGGTCAGCCTCGCGCTCAGGGTAAACGACTTCCTGTCGGGCCTGTTCCTGGGCGTAGGCATCAGGCTGGTGGACTTCAAGATCGAGATCGGGCGGATCTGGGACGGCGACTACATGCGGCTGATCGTGGCCGACGAGATCAGTCCCGACAGCTGCCGTCTTTGGGACGTGCAGACCGGCCAGAAACTGGACAAGGACGTGTTTCGCCGCGATCTCGGCGATCTTGCGGACGCCTACACGGAGGTGGCGCGGCGGCTCGGCGTGATGCCGCAGGGGCCGACCGGCGTGACCAAGCCCACGCTCATCAACTAGCGGCGGCGGCGGGATTTTCCGTATTTGGAACAAGAAGAAGGCAGGGGCGCATGAAGGCGGTGGTGACCGTGATGCTGAAGGAGGGCGTCCTCGACCCGCAGGGCGAGGCGGTGAAATCCGCTCTTGGCGCGATGGGGTTCGCCGGCGTCGAGGGGGCGCGGCAGGGCAAGGTCATCGAACTCGACCTCGCCGACGGCACGACCGAGGCCGAGGTCGCGGAGATGTGCGAGAAGCTGCTCGCCAACACCGTGATCGAGAGCTACCGGGTGGAGATGCCGTGATGCGCGCGGCCCGGCTCACGGGCTGGCGGCAGCCGCTGGAGATCGCGGAGATGCCGGACCCGGCCTGCCCGCGGGACGGCGTGGTGGTCGAGGTGCTGGCCTGCGGGATCTGCCGGTCGGACTGGCACGCCTGGACGGGTGCCGATCAGGTCGCTCTGCCGCGTGTTCCCGGCCACGAGTATTGCGGCACGGTCGTCGAGACGGGGCCGGACGTGGGCGGATGGACCGTGGGCGACAGGGTGGTCGCGCCCTTCATACTCGCCTGCGGAACCTGCAGCGACTGCCGGGCCGGGAACCAGACGGTCTGCGCCGGCCAGGTCGTGCCCGGCTTCACCTGCGACGGGGCCTTCGCGAGCCACGTGGCGGTCGCCCATGCCGACGCCAACCTCGCGCAACTGCCGGAGGGGATGGATCCCGCGCTCGCCGCGGCGCTCGGCTGCCGGGTGACGACGGCGTGGCACGCGCTCACGGGGCGGGCCCGGCTTGCGCCCGGGGAGTGGCTCGGCATCTGGGGCGGCGGCGGTATCGGGACGGCGGCACTGCTGCTGGGGCGCGCCATGGGCGCGCGGGTGGTTCTGGCAGATGTCGTTCCGGAAAAACTCGCGCAGGCGAGGGCGCTCGGCGCCGAGGCGGTGATCGACGCGCGGTGCGAGGACCCGGCGGCGGCGATGCGGGCCGCCACGGGAGGCGGCGCGCATGTGGCGGTGGAGGCGCTCGGCTTCGCCGGGACGACGGCGAACGCGCTGAAGTCGCTGAGAAGGCTCGGCCGCATGGTGCAGGTGGGGATGCCGGCGGGCGAGCATGCCGAGATGCGCCTGCCGTGGGACGCGGTCTATTCGGGGCAGCTCGCCGTCTACGGCACGCGGGGCATGCCCGCGCATCGTTACCCTGCGCTGCTCGACTTCCTTGCCGCGACGGGGCTCGACCTCTCGCCGATGATCGCCCGGCGCGTCAGGCTCTCCGACGCCTCCGCCGAGCTCGCGCTCTTCGACGGTCCGGCGCCGCCGGGCGTGGCCGTCATCACCGATTTCGCTGCCTGAAGGGGTGCGCACATGAAAGCCGCCGTTCTCGTCTTCCCCGGTTCCAACTGCGACCGCGACCTCGCCGTGGCATTCCGCGCGGCGGGCTTCGGGACCGAGATGGTCTGGCACAAGGAGACGGCGCTGCCCGAGGGCCTCGACGTGATCGGCGTGCCCGGGGGGTTTTCCTACGGCGACTACCTGCGCTGCGGCGCGATCGCGGCGCAGTCGCCGGTGATGCGGGAGGTCGCGGCGTTCGCTGGCCGCGGCGGGCACGTGCTTGGCGTCTGCAACGGCTTCCAGGTGCTGTGCGAGACCCGTCTCCTGCCCGGTGCGCTGATGCGCAACGCGCGGCTGAAGTTCGTCTGCCGCGTCGAGGCGCTGCGCGTGGAGACGGTCGGGAGCCCCTTCACCAGCGCCTACCGTTCGGGGCAGGAGATCGCGCTTCCGGTGGCGCATCACGACGGCAACTACCAGATCGACGAGACAGGTCTCGCGCGGCTGCGCGGGGACGACCGGATCGCCTTCAGCTACCTCGGCGATCCCAACGGCTCGACCGGCGGCATTGCCGGCGTCCTGTCGGAAAACCGCCGTGTCCTCGGCCTGATGCCGCATCCCGAGCGCGCGGTGGACGCAGCCCATGGCGGCACGGACGGCGCGGGCGTCTTCGCCTCGCTCGCGGCTGCCGTGGTCGCGGCGTGAGCCGGTCTTGAGCGCATCTGTCGCACGGCTTAGTCTCCGGGCATGAGCGCGACCGAAGACAGCCCCCGCACGGGGGGCGACCGCAAGGCGGTGCGGGAGGGGCGCCCGGCGCGTGCGCGACGACGCCCGTCCTGGGCACTTCGGCTGTCGATGGTCCTGTTCCTCGGCCTCGCCGTTGCCGTGATCTGGGTGTCCAACATCTGGCTAACGGACCGCTTCACCGAGACCACGCGCAACCGTTCGGAACTGCGCCTCGCGCTCTATTCGGGTTCCATCGTCTCGGAATTGCAGCGCCACTCGGTCGTGCCGCTGCTGCTGTCGCGCGACCCGGTGCTGATCCGGTCGCTCGAGCAGAACGATTTCACGGCCACCTCCCAGCGGCTCATCACCTACGTCGACGAGCTCGGGG
The DNA here is from genome assembly GCA_964623765.1 of uncultured Roseicyclus sp. Taxonomy (GTDB): domain Bacteria; phylum Pseudomonadota; class Alphaproteobacteria; order Rhodobacterales; family Rhodobacteraceae; genus Roseibacterium. The sequence goes on along the minus strand of CAZUVG010000225.1, from coordinate 2,436 downwards.
CAGCCTCGCTGATCCTGCTGAACCGCGAGGGGCGGGTGGTGGCGGCGACCGACCGGCAGCGCATCTCGGAGCTTCGCTCGTCCGATCCGTTCTTCGTCGAGGCGCTGCGCTCGCCCGAAACTGTCTTCACGACCAACGAGCCCGAGACGGGGCGCTTCGACTTCACGTTCTCGCGACGGATCGAGGTGGACAACATGCTGCTCGGGGTGATCCTCGTTGAGGTGGACCTCGCCCGCATCGTGGACCGCTGGCGCGGCACGACGGAAGCGGTGTTCCTCACGGATTCCGCGGGAGAGATCATCCTGTCCACCGAGCCGCGCTGGCGGGGCCGGACCGAGGAGGAGGCGCTGACGCTCCAGCCCGCGCCGTCGGCCATCGAGCGTGCGATCGAGGCCACGGGCAACTGGGCCTTCGGGGACCAGAGCGCGCTTTTCTTCGGGAGCGACACGATCCGGCTCGAGGCACGCATTCCGTTCCGCGGCTGGCGGATCGTCAGCTATACGGCCTACGCCTCGGTGCGGGAGCGCGTGAACAGCGTGCTCGCGCTCGAGATCATGGGATTCGCGCTCCTGCTGGCCGGCGGTTTCTACGTGGCGAGCCGGCGCGCGCGGATGCAGTCGGCGGCCTTCCAGCGCGAGTCGGCGGAGCTTCGCCGTCTGAACGCGCGGCTCCAGCGGGAAATCGCCGAACGCCAGAAGGCCGAGCGCAACCTCGTGGAGGCGGAACAGAGCCTGGCGCAGAGCCAGAAGCTCGCCGCGCTGGGGGAGATGTCGGCCGCGGTCAGCCATGAGCTCAACCAGCCGCTCGCGGCGATGAAGACCTATCTCGCGGGCGCCAAGCTGCTGCTGCAGCGGCGCCGGATCGAGGAGGCGGGGTCCTCGTTCCAGCGGATCGACGACCTGATCGAGCGGATGGGCGCGATCACGCGGCAGCTGAAATCCTACGCGCGCAAGGGGGGCGAGGCCTTCGAACCCGTGGACCTGCGCGATGCGCTGTCCGGCGCGCTGACGATGATGGAGCCCCAGTTCCGCACGATGAGGGTGGAGATCACGCAGAGCCTCCCGCGCCGCCCCGTCATGGTCCTTGCCGACCGCCTGCGGCTCGAGCAGGTGATCATCAACCTCCTGCGCAACGCGCTCGACGCGATGCAGGAAAGCGAGCGGCGGGAACTCGACCTCATCGTCGCGGAAGGCGACGAGGCGGTGCTTACGGTGCGCGACAGCGGCGAGGGCATCGACGATCTCGAGAACCTATTCGAGCCGTTCTACACCACCAAGCGGCCAGGGGACGGTGTCGGGCTGGGGCTTGCCATTTCCTCGGGGATCGTGTCGGACCTCGGCGGGCGGCTGACCGCGCGCAACGGTGAGATTTGCGGCGCCGTCTTCGAGATTCGCCTGCCACTCCTGGCCGGCGATCCGGCGAGGTCGCACCCCGGCGGGCAGGCGGCGGAATGACCATGAAAGGATGCGCGCGATGAAGATCGCGATCGTGGACGACGAACAGGACATGCGCCAGTCGATCAGCCAGTGGCTGACGCTGTCGGGTTTCGAGACGGAGACCTATGCCTCGGCCGAGGATGCGCTGAAGGGGATCGGCGCGGATTACGAGGGCGTGGTCGTGACCGACGTGAAGATGCCCGGCATGGACGGCGTGACGTTCCTCAAGCGCCTCATGGCCCAGGACAGCGGGCTGCCCGTCATCCTCATCACCGGCCACGGCGACGTGCCGATGGCCGTGGAGGCGATGCGGATCGGCGCCTACGACTTCCTCGAGAAGCCGTTCAATCCCGACCGCATGACCGATCTCGCGCGGAAGGCAGGGCAGCAGCGCCGCCTGACGCTGGAGAACCGGGCGCTCCGGCGCGAACTGTCGGACGGCAAGGCCCTGATGAAGAAGCTCGTCGGCACCTCGCCCGAGATGGAGCGGCTGCGCGAGGACATTCTCGACCTCGGACAGGCTGACGGCCACGTGCTGATCGACGGCGAGACCGGGACGGGCAAGACGCTGGCGGCGCATGCGCTTCATGCCGTGGGACCGCGGGCGTCGAAGCGGTTCATCTCGATATCCTGTTCCGCCTGGGCGGAGGAGCATCTGGCGCAGAAGCTCTTCGGGCCGAACCCCGACGATTCCGTTCCTCTGGCGGAGGAGGCGCGCGGCGGCACGCTGTGCCTGGAGGACATCGAGGCGCTGCCGAACCCGCTCCAGTCGCGCCTGCTGACTTTCATCAACGAGCAGGACAGCCCGCCGCAGACCCGCATAATCGCGATCTGCAACGAGCACGCACAGGGCAGTACGCTGGAGGACTCGCTCCGGCCCGACCTATATTTCAGGCTTTCGGCCATGACCATCGTCTGCCCGCCGCTCAGGGTGCGGGGCGAGGACATCCTGACGCTCTTCAACCGCATGTCCGAGACCTTCGCCGAGGAATACGGCTGC
>CAZUVG010000224.1:0-5390 GCA_964623765.1 uncultured Roseicyclus sp. | reverse complement strand
GGGAGGGGGGGACCGGAGGCGTTGCCGCCGCCATCGCCTCCGCCGTCGACGACGCGCTGCAGTGCCCCGGCTTCGCCCGCGCCCTTCCGGTCAGTCCGTCCGCGGTTCTCGCCCACCTTCGCAGCAACGGCCGGACGCGCTGACGACGGCTTGCGCCCGGGAAGGCGGAACACGTAGCCTGATGGGCTGAAGCTTCATGCCGTCAGGCGCGCGCACCCGATCCGGAACCGCGGTCCGCTGGTTGAGGGCTCCATTCGTAGATCCACGCCACGCGCCGTCGCACGGCGCCGGCACCCAGGCGGCGCATGACGGTGTCGCGGGCCAGCGAGAAGGGCAGGCCCATGTGGTAGATGCCGCCCTGGCTGTCGGCCTGTGCGGCGACGCGCATGGTGCGCGGCCGGCGGGCGCCGTCGTAGGCCGCGAGCGCCTGTGCGCCGATCCCGTGCTCCAGCACGGCCCGACGCAGGACGGCCGCGTCCTCCAGCGCCATCGCCCCGCCCTGCGCCAGGAAGGGGAGCATCGCATGCGCCGCGTCGCCCATCAGGCCGACGCGCCCGTCCACCCATGTCGGCACGATATCGCGGTCGATCATCGGGTTGACGTAGGCCACGTCCGAGGCCGCCAGCATCTCCGGCACGTCGAGCCACGGGTAGCGCCAGCCCTCGAAATGATCGACGAAATCGTGCGTCTCGGCCGGCGCGAACCAGCGGTCACCGGTCCATCCCTCGCGCGCGTCGACGGTCACCTCGGCGATCCAGTTGACCACCGCACGCCCGTCATCCCCGGGATGGGAGATCGGGTAGATCACCATCCGCTGCCGCCCCGTGCCGAGCCCGACGAAGGAGGACCCCGTGCGGATCGGCTTCGCCCGAACCGTGCCGCGCCACATCAGCGCGCCACCCCAGTGGATATGACCCTCGTCGGGATGCATCTGCTCCCGGATCGCCGAGCGGATTCCGTCCGCCCCGATCAGGAGCGCGCCGCGCGCCTCGGACGTGGTGCCCTCGGCATGGGAAAGCCGCGCGATGACGCCCGAGCCGTCCTGCGCATAGCCCGTAACCTTCGTGCCCAGCACGATCCGGTCCGCGCCCAGCCGCCGCTCCGCTTCGCGGTAGAGCATCATGTGGAACGCGCCCCGGTGCACGGCGTATTGCGGCCAGCCGTATCCCGCGGCAAGGCCCCGCGGCTCGGCGTAGATGTCGTTTCCGTTGAGCCCCACGAGCGCCCATTCCCGCGCCGGGAGCCCCACCCGGTCGAGCAGGTCCGACCGGATGCCGAGATCGAAGAGCTCCCGCACGGCGTTGGGCTGGATGTTGATGCCGACGCCCATGGGCTTCATGCGCTCCGCCGCCTCGAAGACGCGGGCGGGCACGCCGATCTGGTGCAGCGTCAGCGCGAGGGTGAGGCCCGCGATGCCACCGCCCGCGACCAAAACCTCGGCCTTCCCGCTCATCGCGGCGCCATCCGGATCGCCCCGTCGAGGCGGATCACCTCGCCGTTCAACATCGGGTTCTCGACGATGTGCAGGACAAGCGCGGCGAACTCCTCCGGATCGCCCAGCCGCGGCGGATAGGGCACCTGGGCCCCGAGGCTGTCCTGCACCTCCTGCGGCAGGCCCTGCAGCATCGGGGTCAGGAACAGCCCCGGCGCAATGGCGCAGACCCGCACGCCCTTGTCCGCGAGATCGCGCGCCATGGGCAGGGTCATCGCCGCCACCCCGCCCTTCGAGGCGGCATAGGCCACCTGGCCCACCTGCCCCTCGAAGGCCGCGACGGAGGTCGTGTTGACGATCACCCCCCGCTGCCCGTCCGGCCCGATGGGGTTCGTCGCGACGATCCTCGCGGCAGCTTCGCTGGCCACGTTGAACGTTCCGACCAGGTTGACGCGGATCGTGCGGGCGAAGGTCCCGGGATCGTGCGCCGCGCCCTTGGAGACGGTCTTCGCCGCGGGCGCGATACCGGCGCAGTTGACGGCGATCCGCAAGGTGCCGAGATCCGCCGCCACGCGGTCGAGCGCCGCGGCAACCGCGGCCGGCTCGCCCACGTCCGTCTCGCAGAAGAGCCCGCCCACCTCCGCGGCGAGCGCCTCGCCCCTCTCCCTGTCGAGATCGAGGATCGCGAGACGCAGGCCGGCATCGGCCAGCGCCCGCGCCGTCGCGGCGCCAAGTCCCGATGCGCCCCCGCTCACCAGCGCCACCTGTCCGTCGAAAACCGTCATGCGCCCTCCCGCGACAGGGTTAGCGCGCGCCGCGGCCGGGGTCCATCGGGCAGGCGCCTACCGGTCGTAATCGACGCTCACCTTTTCAGTCAGCGGAAACGACTGGCAGGACAGCGCATAGCCGCGGGCAACCTCGTGATCCTCGAGCGCGTGGTTCGCCGCCATCTCCACCTCGCCCTGCGTCACGCGGCACCGGCAGGTCGAACAGACACCCGCCCGGCAGGAATAGGGCACCTCGATATCCTGCGCGAGCGCGGCCTCGAGCACGGTCATGCCAGCCGGCATCTCGATGGTCCGCGTCGCGCCGTCGATGGTGACGCTGAGCGTCGCGCCGGCCCGCGCGGCGGCCCTCGAGGGGGTGGGCCGGGCGAGGCGCCCCTGCTGCGCCTCGGACCGGAACAGTTCGAACCGGATACGATCCCGCGCCATGTTATGCGCCTCGAGCGCCCGCGCGATCCCCTGCATCATCGGCTCGGGACCGCAGATGAAAGCCATGTCGGCACGTTCCACGTCGATCCAGTCACGGAAGAGGTCGGCGCATTTCTCTTCCGTCACGCGGCCGGTGAAGAGCTCGATCTCCTGCGCGTCATGCTCCAGCACGTGGATCACGCGAAGCCGCCCCATGTGCAGGTTCTTCAGGTCCTCGATCTCCTCGCGGAACATGATGGTGCCGAGTTGGCGGTTGGCGTAGACGAGCGTGATACGGCTCTGCGGTTCGCGCGCCAGCACTGTGCGGACGATGGAGAGCACCGGCGTGATCCCCGACCCGCCTGCGAAAGCGAGGTAGCGGCGGGAGGCCCCCGGATCGAGGTCGACCGTGAACTGCCCCATCGGCGGCATCGCCTGCAGCGTGTCGCCGACGCGCAACGCCTCGTTTGCGAAGGTCGAGAAGGCGCCGCCGTCCACGCGCTTGATGCCAACCTGCAGAACGCCGTCGTCGAGACCGGAACAGATCGAGTAGGTCCGCCGGATCTCCTGCCCGTCGAAGTCGCGGCGGAACGTGAGATACTGACCGGCCCTGAAGGAAAAGTCCGCCCCGCCGGGCGGCCGGAGGGTCAAGACGACCGCGTCGCGGATCGTCTTCTCGATCCCGGTGACGGTCAGGTCGTGGAAACGCGCCAAGGCTCTTCCCTCAGATGCACTTGAAGTAGTCGAATGGTTCGAGGCAGTCGCGGCAACGCCATTGCGCCTTGCAGGGCGTGGAGCCGAACTGGCTGATGCGTTCGAGATCGGTGGCGCCGCAGCGCGGACAGCGTCCGGGCCCGCCGGCCGGCTGCGGCGGTGCGATGCCATAGGCCTCGAGCTTCGCGCGGCCGGCCTCGCTCAGCCAGTCGGTGGTCCAGGCCGGCGAGATCCGGGTTTCAAGCCGCAGGCGCTCGACGCCCCTGTCGCGCAGCGCCGTCTCGATCTCCATCGCGATGAGCGTGGTGGCGGGACAGCCCGAATAGGTCGGCGTGATCGCGACGACGAGCGTGTCGCCGTCCCACGCGATCTCCCGAACGACGCCCAGATCCACGACCGAGATCGCCGGGATCTCGGGGTCCGGCACCTCCTCCAGCCAATCGCGGACCTCCCCGGGATCGGGCCGCAGCGCTACCATGTCGCCCCCGGGTAGGCGCGCTGGAGCCACTGCATCTGCGCCAGAAGGTGGCCGAGATGCTCGCTGTGCCGCCGCCCGTTCCGGCCGCCGGATTGTGTGAACCTTCCCCCGGGCACGACCAGTGTCGCCTCGGCCATCACCGCCTGCACCTTCTCGTCGAACGACGGCTTCAGCGTCTCCGGCGCCGGCGCGATCCCGGCCTTCACCATCGCCGCGTCCACGTCATCGCCCTCGAAGACCTCCCCGGCATAGGGCCAGAGCCGGTCGAGCGCGCCCTGCATCCGCGCGTGGCTTTCCTCGGTCCCGTCGCCGAGGCGGATCACGAGGTCGGCCGAACGGTCGAGGTGGTAGCGCGCCTCCTTCACGGCCTTCTGCGCGATCCCGGCCACGTGCGCCTCCGCACTGGCGCAAAGGGCGGTCAGCATCGGCACGTGCCACGCGTCGAACAGGAACTGGCGCATGATGGTACGCCCGAAATCGCCGTTGGGCTGTTCGACCAGCAGGACATTGCGGAAGTCCCGGACGTCGCGCAGGAAGGCGAGATCGTCGGCGGAGCGCCCCCGCCCCTCCACCTCGCCGGCGAGACCCAGCCACATCCGCGTCTGCCCGATCAGGTCGAGCGCGGTATTGGCAAGCGCGATGTCCTCTTCCAGCACCGGCGCGTGCCCGCACCACTCGCTGACCCGGTGGCCGAGCACGAGCGTGTTGTCGCCCATGCGCAGCAGGAACTCGAAGAGCTGGCCAGCCATCACATGTGACCCGCCTCGTCGGGAATGTCGAAGAAGCTCGGATGGCGGTAGACCTTGGAGCGCGACGGCTCGTAGAGCGGGCCCTTCTCGGACGGCGAGGAGGCCGCGATGTGGCGCGCCTCCACCACCCAGATCGAGACGCCCTCGTTCCGGCGGGTATAGACGTCGCGGGCGTTGCGGATCGCCATCTCCGCGTCGGGCGCATGGAGCGAGCCCACGTGCCGGTGGGCGATCCCGCTCTGTCCGCGGACGAACACCTCCCACAGGGGCCATTCATCGCTCATTCCGGCACCTCCCTTTCCGCTGGCGCAGAGTTTTGCAAAACTCTGCGCGGACTTTTGCAAAAGTCCGCGTCCCTCACTCCGCAACCAAGCGCCCCGCGGCATTCTTGCGCGCATGTGCCATGAGGCCCTCGCGGACCCAGGCGCCCTCGTCCCAGGCGCGGCGGCGGTCCTCCAGCCGTTCTTCGTTGCAGGGCCCGTTGCCGGCGATCACCTCGAAGAATTCCGACCAGTCGGGCTGGGTGAAATCGTAATGTCCGCGCGCCTCGTTCCACCTCAGGTCTGCGTCGGGGATCGTCAGGCCGAGATACTCCGCCTGCGGCACGGTCTGGTCCACGAACTTCTGGCGCAGCTCGTCGTTGGTGTTGATCTTGATCCTCCACGCCATCGACTGCGCCGAATGCACGCTGTCGGCGTCCGAAGGACCGAACATCATCAGCGCGGGATACCAGAAGCGGTCGAGCGCATCCTGCGCCATGCGCCGCTGATCCGGCGTGCCCCGCGCCATCTTCATCATGATGTCGTAGCCCTGCCGCTGGTGGA
>CAZUVG010000223.1:2639-5472 GCA_964623765.1 uncultured Roseicyclus sp. | reverse complement strand
CGCCTCGATCATGGTGATCGAGCAGGCCGACATCTTCGGCCTCGCCCAGCTGCACCAGTTGCGCGGACGGGTGGGGCGGGGCGCGGCGGAGTCGACCTGTCTCCTGCTCTACCGCTCGCCGCTGGGCGAGACGGCGCGGCGGCGGCTCTCGGTGCTGCGCGAGACCGAGGACGGGTTCCGCATCGCCGAGGAGGACCTCGCGATTCGCGGTGCGGGCGACCTGATCGGGACGGCGCAGTCGGGACTGCCGCGCTTCCGCATTGCCGATCTCGAATCCCAGACGCCGCTGATGGCGCTGGCGCAGTCGGGCGCCCGGGCGCTTCTGCACCGCGACCACATGCTGGAAAGCCCGCAGGGCCGTGCGGCGCGCGTGCTCCTGTGGCTCATGGAACAGGACAAGGCGATCCGGCTGATCCGGGCGGGTTAGGCACATCGAAGCGCATTTCGTTCGCGAATGTTCTCATAAAGTTCTGGACATCCGCGGCGAGTCGTGAGAACAAAGTAGAAACACGACAGACGAGGGAGACACCCATGCTGACCCAGATCGCCGCCATCCTGTTCCGTTCCCCCGCCACGCTCGCGGTCGACGCGCTGGGCGTCGTGGCGATCGCGGCAATGACGCTGGGACTTCTGCACCTGCCAGCCTTCGTCTGACGCCCGTTTCTGCCTGCGGTCCGGCCGGGCCCCGTGCGGCGCCTCTTCCCTGTTCCGGGTGCCGCCGTACTGCCTCGACTCCCGCCGCCGTCAGCGGCGGCGCCCGGCCCAGCGACTCGCCACTGCCGCCGCCATCCGTCCGGATGCGCGGCGGTTTTTTTGCCTGCCGGACGAGGCGGCGATCGGCCGTTCGGGCCGGGACAGACACCGGCAGGGGCGGTCGCCTCCTCTGTCCCCAGGGGCGCGGGCCGTCATCCGGTCCGCCCGGAGGCATGGCGCGGGACGGCGGTGCAACAGGTCGTTGCCGCCGGGGTCCCGTCCGAGGAAGGTTTGCGCGATGTCGCCCGGTCAACCGCCCCGCATCCGCGGTGCCGCTAGTCCGGCCTGTAGGCAAGACGGAGAGCCCCCCAATGGCGGCCCCGCACCGATATCGGGGCCGAAAGATCCTTCATGAGGACGCCCTGACCTCCACCCATGTCGCGGCGGTAGACCTGCAAGAGGAAGGGCGCGGTGTTCCGCCCGGCCTTGAGGCCCACGCGGTCGTCGAAGATGCGACGGTTCCGGCAGTTGGCCGCGTTCCAGACAGCGTCGGAGGATTGCGGGCGGGAGAACTTCGCGTTGTGGGTCGGCAGGTAGCCGTTGCGGTCGACCGCGGCGCAGAAGACGATGCGCGGATCGAGCGACAGGACCGGCTCCTGGATGCCGGGCAGGACGCGGTCGGTGAACTCGGTGAAGCGCGTGGTCACCTGTTGCGGATCGCTGCCGTCGACCGGGCGGTAGGTCGTGTCGAAAAGCGCATCCTCGGCGATGGACCCTTCGTCGAGCGCCTTGGCGAAGACCTCGGCCACCATGGCCGCACGGTCCTGCGCGATGGCGATCATGGGGCCATCGTCGGTGGTGCCGCCGATGGCGGCATTGGCCTGCACCATCTCCTCGGCGAGATCGATGAGCTTGTCGACCCGCGCGTGGCCGTCATGAACGCGGCTCGCCGTGTCGGCAATGCCGGTGCCGAGGCGGTCGAGGATCGGATGGAACTGGTCGTTGGCGCGCGTCAGGGCCTCGAGATCCCGGGCGAGGCGTGAAACGCCCTCCTGCGTCGTCTCCAGGTGGTGCGTGATGGCGGTGAGCGCGGTGTCGGTGCTGCGGCCCGATTCGAGCACGAGGCCCGCATCCTCGACCACCCCGTCGGCCTCCGCCCGGATGTCGCCCACGGTCTGGCCGAAGGCGGCGATCTCGCCGGTGATCCCCTTGGTGACCTGTGCGGTCTCCTGCGCGAGTTCGCTGATGGCCTCGGCCACCACGGCGAAGCCGCGGCCGTGCTCGCCGGCGCGGGCGGCCACGATCCTGGCGTTGATGGCGAGAATACCCACCTCGGCGGCGATGTCCTCGATCTTCGTCGAACTGGCCTCGACCGCGCCGAGGCGCGTCTCGAGCGCGGCGATGCGCGCGCCGAGCTGGCCGACCCACTCGGCGACGCGGCGGCTGTGGCCGGAGGCGCGGTCGACTTCGGCCACGCTGTCGCGGGCGTGGCGCGTGCTGTCGGCGGCGGCGGTTTCCACCTCCGTCACCGCGGCGGCGGCGGTGGTGAGGGCGCTGTCGATGCCGGCGGCACCCGCGCGCAGGTCGTCGAGTCCGCCGCGCACGTCGGCCGCGCGTTCATCGACGAGCCGAAGAAGGGCGGCGATGTCCACCACCTCGAAACCCAGCGCACCGAGACCGCGGCCGAGCCGTTCCCGCGCACCGCGGGCCAATGTCACATCCGCCCGCCGCTCCACCTCGGGCCAGCTCGGCTCGGGCGGTTCGGCCGGTGTCTCTGCCGCATCGGCCGTTTCCGGCCCGCGGGCGGACGCAGACTTCTTCAGGGCGCGAAACATGCCACCTCCGGTGCGCTGCACGGTAGTGGGTCTAGACGACAGGTGTTGGAGAAGCGTTAAGGGCGGGCGTCAGGCGCAGGCCGCGCGTTCGGCCTCGGCCATGGCTTCGGCCGTCGCCTCGAGGGCCAGCATGATGGAGGCGTGGCGGTTGCGGTAGTCGCGCGCGGGCTCGAGCACCTCGTAGCCCTCGAACGGCAGGCCCGGCGGCGGGCCGCCCGATTTCAGCATCGCCTTGAGCTGGTCGCGCGCCGCCTCGATCTCTCCCCGTGTCCGGCCGATCACGTGGCGGCCCATGAGCGCGGCGG
>CAZUVG010000223.1:0-2629 GCA_964623765.1 uncultured Roseicyclus sp. | reverse complement strand
TTCACGTCCTGCCCGAAGCGCGCGATGCGCCCGTCCTCGACGTCGAGATCGACGCTGACCGTCGAGCCGCAGAGCGGCGCGCGGCGGCGGACGCTGACCATCGGCGCATCGAGCCGGCCGCGGTGGGGGATGTCCGCCGCGAGACCCAGGATGCGCTGGGAATAGAGTTTAACGAGATCGCTGTCCGAGGTCATGGCCGCCCGTCCGGATTGCGTTGCCGTCCGATGGGTCATAGTTAGCGACCGCGCCGACGATTGCAAAGGGACCCGCCATGCCTGCGACCTTCGACCCCGGGACACTCCGCTACGACGCGGCGGGCCTTTTGCCCTGCATCGCGCAGGAGGCGGAGACGGGCGAGGTGCTGATGCTCGCATGGATGAATGCCGAGGCCGTGGCGCGGACGCTCGAAACGGGGCGGGTGACATACTGGTCGCGCTCGCGGCAGGACTTCTGGGTCAAGGGCGAGACGAGCGGGCACGTCCAGGAGTTGGTGGAGCTGCGCGTGGATTGCGACCGCGACTGCCTCCTGGCGCTGGTGCGGCAGACGGGGCCGGCCTGCCACACGGGTCGGCGCGTCTGCTTCTACACGGCGGTGCGCGACGGGGTTGAGGTGGAACTCATGGCGCCGGAGACGTGAGGCGCCGTCGAGGGCTGCGGCCTTGCGTATCTCGGGAAGCATGAAGCGGCGCGGTCAGAGCCCGACCATCTTGCGGATGTCTTTCGGCGAGAGGCCCTCGGCACGGTAAGTCGCGATGGCGCGGGCGTCGTCGCGTTTGGCGAGCCTCCGGCCGGCCTCGTCCCGGATCAGGCGGTGATGGTGGAAGACGGGGACCGGCGTGCCGAGGAGATGGTGAAGCGCGGCGTGCAGGAAGCTCGCCTCGAAGAGGTCCTCGCCGCGGATGACATGCGTGATGCCCTGCGCGGCGTCGTCGATGACGACCGAAAGGTGGTAGCTTGCGGCCATCTGCGGGCGGGCGAGGACGGGATCGCCGACATGGGTCAGGAGATGCTTCGTCGTGACGCAGTGGTGGCCCGCGCGGGCGGGGCCGGTCTCGGCGAAGGCGATGTCGAGTTCGTGCAGGGCGCGGGCCACGTCGAGACGTATGGCGTCGCTCGCGTGGCGCTTTGACATGGGGCGGCCGCGACAGGTGCCGGGGTAGATGCGGCCGTCGGGGCCGTGGGTGGGGACGCCCTCCTGCGGGGCCGAGGCGGCGGCCTCGATGTCGCGGCGTCGGCAGGAGCACGGATAGGTCAGCCCCCGGGTGGCGAGCGCGTCCAGGACGGTGCGGTAGTCGGCGAGGTGGTCGGACTGGCGGCGGACGGGCCCGTCCCATGTCAGGCCGAGCCACGCAAGGTCGTCGATTAGCTGCGCCTCCCAGTGGGGGCGGGCGCGGGCCGAGTCGATGTCGTCGATGCGCAGGAGGAAGGTGCCGCCCTCCGCGCGCGCAATGTCATGTGCCGTGATCGCCGAGAACGCGTGGCCGAGGTGCAGGGGCCCCGTCGGAGACGGGGCGAAGCGGGTGCGCATCAGCGGGCCTTCTGCAGGACGTAGACGATGGCCGTCATGTCACGGGCCGAAAGGTGCGGGCCGTCCTCCTGCGACACGATCCGGGCTGTGCCGCGGTCGACAACCTCCGCGACTTTCGCCGTGAACTCCGGCATGTCCAGCGTGTGGTTGTTGTAGGAGAAGACCACGAGACCGCCGGGCGAAAGATGTGCGAAGCAGGTGTCGAGAAGCTCCGGCGGACCGGCGCCGGCGCCGATTACCCCGACGGCGGCGACGGCGTCCCAGAACCGGCCGCCGAGCGCGTCGGGCGTGAAGAGATCGCCGTAGATGCCGCGGCCGCGGGCGACCTTCAGCATGCCTTCGGAGAGGTCGCAGCCGTCGATCGCGATGAAGCCCGCCGCGGCGAAGGCCGCGCCCGACAGGCCGGTGCCGCAGCCCATGTCGAGAAGCCGCGCGTCCCCCGGCAGGCCCGCCGCCTTCAGCGCGGCGGCGCAGCGCCGAGGCGTGGCATAGCCGCTGGCGGCGAGTTCGGCATCGTAGCTGCCGGCCCATCGGTCGTAGTAGTCGCGGAGCGCGTCCGGATCGTCGGCAAGGCCGTAGACGTCGTCGAGGAAGCTCTTTTCGGTCATGCACCCGACGGTAGGGCCCCGCTCAGGCGGCGTCCAGTGCATGCGCCCCGAGCCAGTCGCGCCAGTCGGCCTTGGCGCGGTCTGTATAGGCCTTGTAGCGCTCGCGCCGGCCACGGCGGCCGCCGCGGGCGCCGTCGAGCGGGGGAAAGAGGCCGAAGTTGACGTTCATGGGCTGGAAGGTCTTCGCCTCGGCGCCGCCGGTGATGTGGGTGACGAGCGCACCCATGGCGGTGGTGGGCGGCACCGGGGGCAGCGCCCGGCCGAGGATCTCGGCAGCTGCCATCCGCCCCGCGAGCAGGCCCATCGCGGCGGACTCGACGTAGCCCTCGACGCCGGTGATCTGGCCGGCGAAGCGCACGTTCGGGCGCGAGCGCAGGCGCATCTCGGCGTCGAGCAGCGTCGGCGCGTTGATGAAGGTGTTGCGGTGGATGCCGCCAAGCCGCGCGAAAGAGGCCTCCCGAAGGCCGGGAATCATCCGGAAAACGGAAGTTTG
>CAZUVG010000222.1:0-5480 GCA_964623765.1 uncultured Roseicyclus sp. | reverse complement strand
CGAGATCGGCGATGCGGTGGAGCGACGTGTCCCGCCCCGCCGCGCGCACTTCGACCAGCAGCGGGCCGGTGAGGTTCACCTCGCCCGCGCTGACGGCGGTGCCCGGACCTGCATAGGCTGGCAGGCTCTCGCCGGTCATCAGCGAGCGGTCGAGTTCGGAACTGCCTTCCGTCACGACCCCGTCCACGGGAATCCGCCCGCCGGGCTTCACCCGCACGATGTCGCCCACGGCCAGGTCCGAGGCGTTCACCGTCTCCTCGCCGCCATCCGTCACACGGAGCGCGCGCGGCACTTCCAGCGCGGCAAGCTCCTGCGCCGCGGACCGCGCCGAGGCGCGTGTACGGTGGTCGAGGTAGCGGCCGCCGAGGAGGAAGAAGCAGAGCATGATGGCGGCGTCGAAATAGGCGTGCTCGCCCGACAGGATCGTCTCGTAGAGCGACGTGCCCACGGCGAGCAGGATGGCGAGCGTGATCGGGACGTCCATGTTGAGCCGCCCGCCCTTCAGCGCGGACCAGGCCGAGACGTAGAAGGGCCGTCCCGAGAGGATCACCGCCGGGATCGCTATGGCCGCGCTGATCCAGTGCATCATGTCCCGCGTGACGCCCTCGGCCCCCGACCAGACGGCGACCGACAGCAGCATCACATTCATCATCGCGAAGAAGGCGACGGCGAGCCGCATCAGCAGGTCGCGCCCCTCGCGGTCGGCGTCGGTCGTTGCGAGCACACCCGGGTCGAGTTCGTGCGCCTCGTAGCCCGCACGCTCCAGAACCTGCGCCAGCGTCTCGGCCGTGACGTCGGGCGCCGCCTCCACCGCCGCGCGGCGGAGCGTCAGGTTCACCCGTGCCGAGCGGACGCCCGGCACGGCGCTGAGCGCCCGCTCCACGCCCGAGATGCAGCCCGCGCAATGGATGCCTGGCAGCGACAGCATGAGCGTCGCGTCCTTCGGCAGCTCCGCCATGTGCTCGGCCGCCGGGGCCGCGTTGCAGGCGGGGCAGGCCGAGGGGCGCGCGCGCTCGTGTTCGAAGGTCGTGGTCAACGCGTCTCCCGCGGATCAGCCGCGCAACTCGAAGGTGATGTTGTGGCGGTATTCGGTGCCGTCCCGCGCGACGCCGGTCATGCGCAGGCGCCAGCGCCCCTCGCTGACCGAGACAGGCGCCATCAGGACGCCGTTCGGCCCGCGCTCGAGGGCGAGCAACTGGTCCTCGGCCCGGCTTGTGGGCCGCGTCAGCAGCGCCTCGAACTCGGCCGGGTAGACGGGGCGGCCTTCGGGATCGACGAGCGTCAGGATCAGCATGTCGCCGTCAAGGGCGACAGAGGCATCCCAGCCAAGGGCCTGCTGTGCGTCGCGGCGCACATCGAAGGTCTGGCTGTCTGCGTAGCTGGAGGAAACCTCCATGCCCGGGAAGGTAGAGACGGCGCTGTAGGCCATGAAGAAGTTGACGGCAAAGATGGTGCCGAAGCCGGCGACGAAGATGGCGAGCACCTTCTTGCCCGTCAGTTCGCCACGCTTGCGCGTTTCCTGGTCGCTGCTCATCGCATGTCCCTCCCGAAGAACGTGGTGTCCTCGAACGTGCGCGTGCTGGTGCTGAGATCCTCGAGCCATATGCGGACGTCCGTCAGGTTGCCGGTTGCCGCCTCGCTGTCGGGCGGGGCAATCACGTAGACACGCTGAAGCATCGTGCTGTCCGCGGGCACCTCGACGACATTGCCCTGCTGCCCCTCGAGTTCCACCTGGAGCGGCTGGTCGGAAACGAGCGTGACCTGGAAGTCGGTGGTCTCGCCGGTCATGTTGCGGATACGAACGTCGTAGGTATTGCGGATCGAGCCATCAGACAGGACCACGAACTGCGGGTTGCGGACCGGAGCAACGGTCACGTCGATGTCGGAGCGCACGAAGAGCATCACCGTCAGGCCGACGCCGATCGCGGACCAGAGAACCGTGTAGATGATCGTGCGCAGGCGGAAGATGTGCTTCCAGACCGAGACCTTCGGGTTGCCTGCCCGCTCGCTCGCCTCGTCGGTCAGCGCGACGTAGTCGATCAGGCCGCGCGGCTTGCCGACCTTGGCCATGATGTCGTCGCAGGCGTCGATGCACAGCGCGCAGGTGATGCACTCGAGTTGCTGGCCGTCGCGGATGTCGATGCCCACGGGGCAGACGTTCACGCAGGCGTTGCAGTCGATGCAGTCGCCGAGATCGTCGCGGTCCTTGCCCTTGCCGCGCGGCTCGCCGCGCCAGTCACGGTAGGCGACCGTGATCGTGTGTTCGTCCATCATCGCGGCCTGGATGCGCGGCCAGGGGCACATGTAGATACAGACCTGCTCGCGCATGAAGCCGCCGAAAACGAAGGTGGTGAAGGTGAGGATGCCGATCGTGGCATAGGCCACGAAGGCCGCCTGCCCCGTCACGAGATCCATGAACAGCGTCGGTGCGTCGGCGAAGTAGAAGACCCAGGCGCCGCCCGTGGCGACCGCAATGAGAAGCCAGACCGCGTACTTGGTCACGCGCAGGCGGATCTTCTGGAAGTCCCATCCCTTCCGCCAAAGCCTGAGCCGCGCGTTGCGATCGCCCTCGATCCAGCGCTCGACGGTAAAGAAAAGGTCGGTCCAGACGGTCTGCGGGCAGGAATAGCCGCACCAGACGCGCCCCAACGCGGAGGTGAACAGGAACAGGCCGAGGCCCGCCATGATGAGAAGGCCCGCGACGAAATAGAACTCGTGCGGCCAGATCTCGATCCAGAAGAAGAAGAAGCGCCGGTTGGCGAGGTCCAGAAGCACCGCCTGGTCGGGCAGGTTCGGGCCCCGGTCCCAGCGGATCCAGGGCGTCACGTAGTAGATGCCCAGGGTCACGATCAAGATGATCCACTTGAGGTTCCGGAACTTGCCGCTCACGCGTTTGGGAAAGACGGGTTCTCGGGCTGCGTAGAGCTTTGTCGGCTCTTCGGTGGCACTCATGTCGGAATCGCTCTTCGGGTCTGGACGTCACTGTTCGCGCAGAACCGGTTCTACGGCGCGGCCGCGCGGCCATCCTTGACGTGGATCAACTGCCTGTCCGACATGGTTGGCGGCGCCAACATCACGAATGCGGCGGTTCCGCGCAGGGCCCGGAAACACGCGGAAATGACGTCTTCGAAAGGCGCCCGTTTGGCAGGATTCGTCTTCGCGGGGGCAGGCGTCCCCGGGCTGCGCGACGCCACCGGATCGGGGATGGCAGCGGTCGAAGACGACGCGAATGCGGTCCTCGAGCGATGGAACGCCGGGCGCGCGCTCGGGAATGTTGGCAGAGTCGCATACGGTCGGCAGATCGCGTCCGTGGCGCGGCAGGGTGGCCGCCGTCATCCCGCTTATCCAGAGCCGCGAAGGCCGCGTCGCGACGAGATGCCAGTCGAAGGGCGCGGGCATCGCGGCAGCTGTCTGCGGCAGCGGCGCGACCGGGTCGGGCCGCGAGACGGGAGCCGCGTCACGGTTGGCGAGGCGCACTCTGCGGACGAAGCGAAGCGGCCGGCTCCGGACCGGGCGACCGGCCGCCGGGGGACGCACGTGGACCGTCCAGTCAATCCTGATTCCGTCTCCCTTTGCGCTGACGAACACGGCGACCCGCTTCATTTCGGTCTTCCCCTCGGCCTGACTCTCCATACGGCGATCATCGCCCGCGATCTGGGTCGGAACGGGCCTGCAATTGGTCAGCCTGGGCAAAAATTCTGGGAATTCTGCGGCGGTGCGACACAGTTGCGCCGCAGATGCGGCGACGCGGGGGCGACGCGTGCGAAACTGATGTCGGGCGAGGGAGGCACCGGTCCCGTAGGAAACGCGCGAACAGGACCGGGACCGGTGCCGACCGACGACCGGGAGGGGCCGCCGGGTCTGGGGCGCGGGCGACATGCCGCCCGCGCCATGTTACTCGCGGGACGGCCTACTGCCCGCCGCCCAGCGAATGGACATAGACCGAGACCGCCCGCACTTCGGCCTCGGGCAGGCGCCCGGCTTCCGAGGCATCCGCCGACCACGGCGGCATGACGCCGAAGCGGGAATAGCGCACCGTGTGTTCGATGGCCTCCTCCGACCCGCCGTAGAGCCAGATCGCGTCGGTCAGGTTCGGCGCGCCGAGGAATTGATCGCCCGAGCCGTCGTCCATGTGGCAAGAGGCGCAGTTGTCGTAGAAGACCTGGCCACCGAGATCCACCTGCGCCTCGTCATGCTCCTGTCCCGAGATGTTGAGGACGTATTGCACGACCGCCGAGATCTCCTCGTCCGTCAGGATGCCCTCGAAGGCCGTCATCTCCGAGTATCGGGCGTTCATGTCGTCCTCGTTCCGGATGCCGTGAGCGATCGTGAGGTAGATGTCGTCGATCGTCCCTCCCCAGAGCCAGTCGTCGTCAAGCAGGTTCGGATAGCCCGAGGCCTGCACGCCGGCCGCGCCCGATCCGTGGCACTGCGAGCACCACGTCTGGAAGGTCGAGGCGCCGCCCTGGATCGCGTAGTTGTAGAGATCCGGGTTGTCCTGCGGGGTGATCGCGGCAAGCTCCACCTCGGTGATCCGCTGGCGGATGTCGGCATTCATGTCCTCGAAGCGCTGGATGTCGTCGGCCACGTTCGCCCG
Source organism: uncultured Roseicyclus sp. (assembly GCA_964623765.1). GTDB lineage: Bacteria > Pseudomonadota > Alphaproteobacteria > Rhodobacterales > Rhodobacteraceae > Roseibacterium. The sequence goes on along the minus strand of CAZUVG010000222.1, from coordinate 883 downwards.
CGTCGAGAACCCGAGAAGACCCGGTGTCGCGCCGTTTATCAGCGGCCACGCCGGGTAGGCGATGGTATAGCCGATGCCCCAGACGATCGTGGCGTAGAAGGTCCACAGCCACCATCGTGGCAGGGGATTGTTGAATTCCTTGATCCCGTCCCAGGAATGGCCGGTCGTCTCGGGGTCCCCCTCAAGAAGCTTCTGCTCCTCGGGGTGTGCGTTCTTGTTATCGGTCATTGCCGCGCCTCCTTGATCTGGCGGGCCTCTTTGTCGTCATCGCCGGCCGGGCGGTCGTCGTAACGGAACGGGATGTTCGCGGTGTCCTGGTGGATCCTGCGGCTGCCTGGCCGGAAGGTGAACAGGATCACGCCCAGGAAGGAGAGCAGGAGGAACATCATCCCCCAGCTTCCCGCGAAGACCCGCATTATGGTGTAGGTATCTTCCATCTCCATCCCTCCTCAGCGGCTCGCCACGGCTTCTTCCTCGGAGAAGGTCGAGAAATCGACCAGCGTTCCGAGCATCTGAAGGTAGGCAATCATCGCGTCCATCTCGGTCACCGCCGGGTTCCCGTCGAAGTCGCGCTGCTGCGCGCCCGGATATCGTTCGACCACGCCGCCGTCACCGAAATCGGTCGCCTGCTGAACGAAGTCGAAGGCCGCGTTCTCGATCATCTCGTCCGTGTAGGGGACGCCCACCATGCGGTGCGTCTCCATCAGGTCCTGGACGTAGGTCGGCCGGATCTCGCGTTCGGCGAAGAAGGCGTAGGAGGGCATGACCGATTCAGGCACGACCGACTGCGGGTCGATGAAGTGGTCGTAGTGCCACTCGTCCGAGTAGCGGCCGCCGACGCGGGCGAGGTCGGGCCCCGTCCGCTTGGAGCCCCACTGGAACG
>CAZUVG010000221.1:0-5489 GCA_964623765.1 uncultured Roseicyclus sp. | reverse complement strand
CGCGCCTGCACGCCGGTGCCGATGACGCCCGCCGTCTCGACCTGCGCGGGCGCCAGATACCGTGCAGCCACCGCACCCGCGGCGGCGGTGCGCAGATCGGTAAGGTAGCCGTTGTCGAGGAAAACCGCCTGCACGAGGCCCGTCCTGGCCGAGAACAGGATCATCAGGCCGTTGAGGCTCGGCAGGCCGATCATCGGGTTGTCGAAGAACCCGGGGCTCACCTTGATCGCGAAGCCGTCGAGACCGGGGATGTGGGCTGTCTTCACGTCCACCTCGCCATTCGCGTCGGGAATGTCCATGGAAAGGATCGGCGGCATGGCGACGCCGCCCCCGGCAAGCGCACGGAAGGCGCCCTCGATCACGTCCACCAGCGCGAGGTCCAGGCGTACCGCCGCCCGCAGCTGCGCCTCGGTCACGATCCGGATGTCATGCGCCATGGCGCTGCCCCCTCACGACATAGCCGCCAAGATCGATGTCCTCCCCCGCCATGATGCGGTGGAACAGCCCCATGTCGAGATTGCGCCCCGTGATCACGGTCGCGACCGGCCCCCGCGACTCCGGCAGCTTTCCGGCCAACGTGGCGGCGATGCCGACGACGCAGCCGCCCTCGGCCACGACCCGGTCCTCGTAGAACAGGACCTGCATGGCGCGGTAGATCTCCTCCTCGCTGACCAGCACGGTGGCGTCGAGAAGGTCGCGGCAGAGCGGGAAGCTCAGCCGGTTGTCCAGCCCGATCCCCCCGCCGAGGCTGTCGGCGAGGCTCGGCACTTCCTCGACCTCGACAGGGTGCCCGGCGGCGAGCGAGGCGTGCATGGCCGCGCCGCGCTCCATGGTGATGCCTACGATCCGGACGGCCCGGTTGACCGCCTTCGCCGCCACCGCGACGCCCGCCGCAAGGCCCCCGCCCGAAAGCGGCACGAGGATCGTGTCGAGATCTGGCCGCGCCTCCATCATCTCCAGCCCGATGGTGCCCTGCCCCGCGATCACTTTCGGGTCGTCGAATGGTGAGATCTCCACCAGCCCCTCGGCTTCCACCAGCCTCAGGCTCTCGGCCAGAGCCTCGTCCTGGCTGCGGCCGCGGATGCGGACCTCGGCGCCGAGCGCGCGGATGCCCTCGACCTTCGCCCCGGGCACGAGTTCCGACATGCAGATCACCGCCCGGATGCCGCGTCGCGCGGCGGCCCAGGCAACGGCGCGCCCGTGGTTTCCGGTGGAGCAACAGGTTACGCCGCGCGTCCCTTCCGGCAGCGCCATCACCGCGTTGAGTGCGCCGCGCAGCTTGAAGGCCCCCATGGGCTGCATGTTCTCGAGCTTGAGCAGGAAATCCTGACCCACCTGCGCAGACATGAAGGGCGACGGTACGAAGGGCGTGCCATCCGCCATTCCGCGCAGCACGCTTCGCGCGGCGAGGATGTCGGCGAGCGTCAGCATCAGGGCAGGCGCGGTATCGTCGGCGCGGTGGGTCGCATGGAGACGAGGCTAGAGCGCCACGCGGCAGGCCGCAATCGCCGGGCGCCCACCCCCGGCATTGACCGCATCCCGGCGCAGGGCTACCGGCGAAGACGCCCGCCCGAGGAGGACGCCTGAAATGGACCCGCTCGACCGCACCACCTCGATCCTGTCCGATCTCGTCGCCTTCCCGACGGTTTCGGCGGACCCGAACCTCGGGATGATCGCCTATCTCGCCGACGTCCTCGGGGCGGCTGGCGCGCACGTGGAACTGCACCGGGACGCGTCGGGGCGGAAGGCCAACCTGTTCGCCACCATCGGCCCCGAGCGGGACGGCGGCATCCTTCTGTCCGGGCACACCGACGTCGTGCCGGTGGAGGACCAGCCATGGACGTCCGACCCTTTCGCCATGGTCGCCCGCGACGCGCGGCTCTACGGCCGGGGCACGTGCGACATGAAGGGCTTCATCGCCACGGCGCTCGCCATGGCGCCCGACTTCGCCGCCGCCGTGCGCGAGCGGCCCGTTCACTTCGCCTTCACCTACGACGAGGAAGTCGGCTGCCTCGGCGCACGGTCGCTGGTGGAAACGCTGGCCGAGAAGCCGTTCCGCCCGTCTGTCGCCATAGTGGGCGAGCCGACGGGGATGCGGATCGTGGAGGGGCACAAGGGCTGCCATGAATACACGACGCGCTTCGAGGGGCTCGCAGGTCACGGCTCGGCCCCCGAGCGCGGGGTGAACGCGGTGGAATACGCGGTGCGCTACGTCGCGCGCCTGCTGGAACTGAAGGACGCGCTGCGCGCCCGCGCGCCGGCGGGCAGCCGCTTCGACCCGCCATGGACGACGGTGAACGTGGGCGCGCTGCAGGGCGGCACCGCGCACAACGTGATCGCGGGCCGCGCCCATGTGGACTGGGAGATGCGGCCCGTCTCGCGCGAGGACGCCGACTGGGTGAAGGCCGAACTGGCCGCCGTAGTGGAGGATCGCCTCCTGCCCGAGATGCGCGCCGTCTGGCCGGGGGCAAGCATCGAGACCGAGGTGATCGGCGAGGTCGCGGGCCTTCTGCCGACAGACGCCAACCGCGCGCGCGAGATCCTGGCGGAACTGACCGGCGCGAACCACGCCGAGTGCGTGCCATTCGGCACCGAGGCGGGGCTTTTCCAGTCCCTCGGCATGGACGTGGTTGTCTGCGGCCCGGGCAATATCGAGCAGGCGCACAAGGCCGACGAATACGTCGAGGTCGCGCAGATTTCGCGCTGTCTCGACATGCTGTCTGCGCTCGCCGACAGGCTCGGAGCCAGGACCTGACGCGCGGTCAGAAGCTCTGCTGGAAGGTCAGGCTGAACTCCTGCATGCGGTCGTAGTCCTCTCGCTCGAACGGATGCGCGGCGCTGAGCGTCACCGGGCCGATCCCGGTCCTGATCTGCAGGCTCACCCCGGCCGATGCGCGCAGCGAGAAGGAATCGTCGACGGTATCGGCACCGGCCGGACCGCCGGCGGTGTCGTCAAGGTCCCAGAGGCTGCCCATGTCGAGAAACATCCCGGGCATCAATCGACCGGTCGGCGCGATCCCCGGGAACTGGGCGTCGAACTGCGCCACGGCGAACCGGTTTCCGCCGAGCGCGGGATCGCCCGGCGCGGCGAGGTCACGCGGCCCGAAGCCGCCGAAGGCGAATCCGCGGATCGAGGAGGAACCGAGGAAGATCCGGTCGCCGATATGGCTCTCGCCCTCGAAACTCTCGATCGCCGAGCCGCGCATCTGCGCGCGCAGGATGACCGGGCTCTCCTTGCCGAACGTCCAGGCCGCGCCGAGACGGCCGGAGAGTTGTGCGAACTCGTGGTCGCGGTCCGTGCGCCCCGCCTCGACGGTTGCGCCGTAGGCAAGCCGCTGCAGCGCGCCTTGCTCGCCGCCCACCGCCCGGCCGAGGTCGAGTCCGATAACCTGCCGCATGCGGTCGCCCTCGTCCTCGCGGACGAGGATCGAGGTGGCGGGATCGACGTCGTCGATCGAGGCCCAGGACAGGCCCAGATAGGCGTCCAACGTCGTGTCCGGCCCGAGGGCCCAGCTCAGCCGCGGCTCGATGCCGACCGTCTCGCTGTCGAAGACGTAGACCTCGCCCGCCTCGGACGTCATCGCGAAGGCGCCGATCCCGAGACTCGGGTTCTCGCCGAGAAGCCCGTCGGCCCCATAGGAAAGGTTCAGTCGCCGCCGCTCCTCTCCCACCTCGGCGGCGAAACGGAGGCGATGCGAGCCGAACAGCCGGTCGGTCGCAACACTCAGGCCCGCCACGGCACCGTGGTCGGTGTTGTAGGCGACGCGCGCGCCCAGTTCGACGAGGGGACGCGGCGCTTCGCCGGTCCCGCCGATGTCTTCGATCGTGTCGATGCTGTCCGCCGAGACAGCCGTTACAGCCAGCGCCGCGAGCAGGGCGACGCAAGGCAAGCGCCGGTGCATGACCGTGTCCCTCATCCAGACCCCCGTGTCGCCAAGCATACAATTTCACGCGAAAATTCCCATACCAAGTTGGCCTTGCGACCGGCTTGTGCGACACAGAGGCATCAGGGCAACAACCCGCGGCGACGCCAATGTCGATCCCTCCCCGAACCCTCCTGCGCCGGCTCGCCGCCCGCGCAGATGCCGTGGAGCGCTCGTGGTCGATGACCGAGACCGGCACCGAACGGCGTGTCCTGTTCTTCTTCGCAGCCACCGAGGCGGCCATCGGCGCGGTAACGACCGCCGCGCGCGGCCTCGATCTGCCGCAAGCGCTGATCGAGGCCTGGACCGACGCGCTGCCCGCCGCCGACGCCATCGGGCTGGCGGTGCGGGACGACCTCGCTTCCGTCCGGCTCTACACCCAGTACTGGGACGTGCTGGCAGGGCGGGTGCGCGCCGGTCGGACGGAACCAGCGCCGCTCTACGCCGGATTCAAGGCGCTGCCCGACGGGAGCACGCGGATCGACACCTACATCTGCTGGCCCGGCGCCCCGCGTGAGGAATACACGCCGGAGATCGAGGATGCGCTCGTCTCGCGCGGGGTCGAACCGGAGGCCGCATCCCGCGCTTTCGCGCCGCTGACGGAAGAACGCTGCATCTTCACCCGAACGAAGGATGCGGGGCGGGACTCGTGGCTTGCCACGGTGCGGCGGGCAGACCTGTCGCGGGCCGATGTCGCCGCGGCGCTCGCCCCGGCCCTCGCGGACGCGGAGGGTGGCGCGGAGATCGCGGCGGTCGCGGAAAAGCGCGACATGGTGCACATCGCTGGCGGCGTGGACCCGCTGAAGGGCCGCTTCCTGACGCTCTACTTCGAGGCCGGTCCCGAGGAGGTGGAGGCCGCGCTCACTCCGTACGGGGGATGAGGCGGCAGCCGACGCCGGCGGGCAGTGTCAGGTCCGGGTTCGGCACCTCGGCCACGACGGAAAAGGTATTCGAGGCCGCGTCGAGGAAAGGGTCGATCACGGTCACGCGCGCCGCAACCTCCGCCCCCACGAGATCGACGGCGAGCACAACCTCCTGTCCCGGCTCCAGCATGCCGAAGGCCGTGTCGAGGAAGGTCATCTCCGCCTTCAGCGTGCTCACGTCGATGAGTTGCAGAAGCGGATCGGTCCCGGTCAACTCGCCCTCCTCGACGTCCAAACGCGCGACGTAGCCTGCGAAGGGCGCGCGAATCGTTGTACGCGCAAGCGCCTGTTCAGCGCGGGCGAGGTCGGCCTCTGCCAGTACCAGATCAGTCTGGAGCTGCTCCAGCTCGTCGAAGGGCACGAGCCGCCCCTCCGCCAAACGGTTGCCGCGCTCCACCCGGCCGCGGAGCGATTCAACCGTGATCCCCGCCACCCGCACCTCCGCTTGCGGCAGGGCGGGGTCGAGCTGGACGAGAGGCGTGCCCCCGGTCACGAAATCGGCCCGCGCGACCGGCACCTCGGTCACGATGCTGCGAAGGTCGGTGCCGACCTCGCTTATCCGCGCGGGCGCGAGCAGGCAGGTCAGCGGCTCGGGCGTCTGGGCGGCGGCGGGGGCGGCGGCGAGAGCGGCGATTGCGAGGGA
>CAZUVG010000220.1:0-5492 GCA_964623765.1 uncultured Roseicyclus sp. | reverse complement strand
GATCAGCGCCCCCAGCGCCGCCCCGATGACCGAGCCGTAGCCGCCCGTCAGGAGCGCGCCGCCGATCACCACCGCGATGATCGCCTCGAACTCCTTCAGCAGGCCGCGGTCCGATCCGGCCGAGCCGAACTCCATCACCTGGCAGGTGGCGAAGACGAAGGCGCAGAAGGCGGTGAACATGAACATCAGGATCTTCACCCGGTTGACCGGCACGCCCACGTAGCGCGCGGCCTGCGCGTCGCCGCCCGAGGCGAAGATCCAGTTGCCGAACCGCGTCCGGGTCAGGACGATGTGGGCGATCACCACCAGCCCCAGCGCCCACACGATCAGCATCGGGATGCCGTCCACGATGGGCTGCCCCTCGCGCGTGCCGCGCTCGAACACCCCAATCGCGCCGATGGAGGCGAGCCAGTCGAAGATCGTCCCGCCCACGTGGCCGCCGAAGAGCGGCGCGAGCCAGTCCCCCTCGGCCGCGTCGTCTATGCCGCCGATGATGGTCTGCCGCTCGATGAGCTGCGGGAAGAAGATGGTGAAGCCCCGCAGGATGAACAGGAAGGCCAGCGTCACGATGAAGCTGGGCAGGCCGGTGCGCACCACGATGAAGCCGTTGAGCGCGCCGATGGAGACGCAGAGCGCCAGCGTCAGCAGGATCGCGATCCAGACCGGCCATTGCAGCGTGACCGAGAAGATCGCGATAGACATGCCGGCGAAACCGATCATGGAACCGACCGAAAGGTCGAATTCGCCCGCGATCATCAGCATGCAGGCGCCGACGGCGATGATCATGAACTGCGCCGAGACGGTCGACCAGTTCAGGACGCCCTGGGCGTTGAACATGCCGCTGTCTCCGGCGAAGACGATGAAGAAGACGAAGACGGCGACGGTGCCGACGATGGCGCCCAGTTCGGGCCGGATCAGCGCCTTTCGCAGTCCCGAGATTTCCTTGATGCGTTCGTCCTTCGTCGGAGCGGATACCGCTCCCTGCCCGGTCTCTGCCATGGCTCACCCCTCCCCACGGTGTGACGAAAGGGGCGGGCGCCGCGCAGGGCGCCCGCCCGGACTTCAGGCTGTCAGCGATATTCGCCCGCCAGTTCGGCCACCAGTTCAAGATCGCCGGCGGTAACGAAGCCGGGACCGGAGTTGATGTTGTTGCCGGGCAGCACGCCGTAGCGGTGGTAGTTCGTCAGGACCACGATCGGCAGATAGGCCTGCAGGAAGGGCTGCTGGTCGATGCCCCACTCGATGATGCCGTCCCGGATCGCCTCGACGATGTCGCCGCCGAGGTCGAAGGTGCCGAAGTAGATGTCACCGGCAAGTCCCATCTCCTCCAGCGCGAGGATCGTCGGGTCGGCCGAGGTCGGGCCGAGCGTCAGGACCGCGTCGGTGTCGGGGTTGGAGTTCAGGTAGGCCATCACGCGGTTCTGGATCTCGCCCGGGTCCTGTCCTGAATCGATCATCTGGTCGCCCAGTTCCACGCCGAGCCCGTCGGCGAAGCCCTGGCACCGCTCGGTCGAGGAGGGGGAGCTGATGTAGTGGTTCACGCAGAGGAACGACCCCACGCCGTCATCCGCGGCGCGCTGGCCCGCGGCATAGCCCGCGTCGTATTCGGGCTGGCCGACATACATCAGGGCGCCCACCTCGCGCGCGAGATCCGGCGTGCCGGAGTTCATGATGATCACGTCGATGCCCGAGTCCACCGCGTTGCGGATCGGCCCGGACAGCACGTCCGGATCGGCCAGCGTGGTGATGATTCCGTCGGGCCCGGAGGCCGCCGCCTGCTCGATGATGCGGGCCATGTCGGCGAGGTCGCCCGTGGGCGGATTGCGGTATTCTACCTCGACGTCCATCTGCTCGCCGGCCAGCGCCATGGCGTTCTTGATCGTGTTCCACCAGCTGTCGCTGTCGGGTGCATGGCTGACCAGCACGTAACGCTCGCCCTCGGCCTGTGCCGCGGTGCCTCCCATCAGCGCCACCGCCGCCACGGCCGTCGTGGCCACGGTCTTCAGAAATCCGTTCATGATGTCCTCCCAAATCGTTCTGAAGGCGTGGCGAGGTGTCCCCCCGCTGCCTCGGACGGAAAAGGTAGCCGCGAATCGGTCCGCTTGCAACCGGTTGCAAAGCTGCTGCATAATGTCGGTCTGTGGGCCTTCGGAATTCGATGTAAAATGCATACCGGCCTATTTCGGTCGAAGGATTGTCGGAACATGTCAGTGACGTTGAAGGACGTGGCCGAGCGCGCGGGCGTATCCCGCTCGGCCGTGTCGAGGACCTTCACGCTGGGGGCCTCCGTCTCGGAGCGCACCCGCGCCAAGGTGGAGAAGGCGGCGGCCGAGCTGGGCTACAGCCCGAACGCGCTTGCCTCCTCGCTCACCACCGGGCGGACGAAGCTTATCGGGCTGATCTCGAACAACTTCCACAACCCGTTGTTCCTCGAGGTCTTCGACCTGTTCACCCGTGGCCTGCAGGACCGCGGCCTGCGCCCGCTGCTGGTGAATCTCAGCGACGAGACCGACCCGGCCAATTCCGTGCGGATGCTGCGCCAGTATTCCGTGGACGGCGTCATCGTCGCCTCTTCGACCCTGCCGCCGAGCTTCGCCGAGGCGTTCCGGGACGCGGGCGTGCCCGTCGTCCATTCCTTCGGACGCTACACGACCTCGCCGCACGTCCATGTCGTCGGCATCGACAACATCGCCTGCGGGCGCATGGCCGCCGAGACGCTTTTGCGCCACGGCTACAGGCGTGTGGCCCTGTTGGGCGGCCCGGAGACCGCGACCTCGACGCAGGACCGCGCGCTCGGCTTCTTCAGCGCGCTGGCCGAGCATCCGGAGATCACGGCGACGGTGAGTTACGCGACGGCCTATTCCTTCGACGCGGGACGCGTGGAGATGACGAAGCTCCTCATGTCCGGCCCGGCCGAGGCGTATTTCTGCGGCGACGACGTCCTGTCCATCGGCGCCCTGAGTGCCGTGCAGGAAGCGGGCCTGACGGTGCCGGACGACATCGGCCTGATCGGGCTCAACGACATGGAGATGGCGGGCTGGCAGAACATCGACCTGACCACTATCCGCCAGCCGGTGGGCGAGATCATCGAGGCGTCGATCGACCTCGTCGTGGCGACGATCGAGAAGCCGACCCGCCATCCCGAGACGCGATTGTTCCCCTGCCGGGTGATCGAGCGGGGGACGCTCCGCGCGCAATCTCCCGGCTGACGCGTCAGCGGAACATCGGCGGGCGCGCATCCACCCAGGCGCCGTCCGCCTTCGCCGACCGGACGCTCGCATAGACGGCGGCCATCGACCTCAGCCCGTCCTCTGCCAAAGGCAGGCCGTCCCGCGCCTCGCCCCGGATCGCGGCGGCGAGGTCGACGTAGATGTTGGCCACCGCGAGCGGGAAACCCTCGGGATGGGCGATGGCCACGCGGGAGAGCCGTCCGGCCTCGTCGGAGAGTCCGGACTCGCCTTTCTCCATGATCTGCGTGCGGCCGCCGACCGGCGTATAGTACACTTGGTTCGGCTGCTCCGAGGCCCAGCGCATACCCCCGGTCTCCCCGAAGACCTGGATGTCGAAGCCGTGCTGTCGGCCAATGGCGACCGAGGAGGTCCAGAGCCGCCCGACCGTGCCGCCCGCCATGCGGAAGTTCACCATCGCGTCGTCCTCAAGCTCGCGCGAGGCGATGGTGGAGGCGAAATCGGCCGACACCCGTTCCACCTGATCGCCCGCGACGAAGCTTGCCATGTGAAGCGCATGGATGCCGCAATCGGCGAACTGTCCCGACACGCCCGCCATCGCGGGGTCGTAGCGCCAGCGGACGCGCGGGTTGTCGGCGTCGGTCGCGTCGCCGTGGTGCCCGTGGCTGAAATTCGTGACGACGAGGCGCACCTTGCCGATCTGTCCCGACCGGACCATCTGGCGCATCTCGCGCACCATCGGATAAGCGGAATAGCAGTAGTTCACCGCGCAGATCCGTCCGCTGTCGCGGGCGATGCGGACGATCTCCTCGCCTTCCTCGACGGTCATGGTCATGGGCTTCTCGCAGAGCACGTGAAAGCCGGCTTCCAGAAAGGCTTTCGTGATTTCGAAATGCGTGGAGTTGGGCGTGGCCACGGTGACGAGGTCGATGCGGTCCTCGCGCTTCTGCTCACCCTCCAGCATCTCGCGCCAGTCGCCATAGGCACGGTCGGCCGCTATGCCAAGGCCCTGCGCGTATGCGCGGCCCTTCTCCCGGTCGACATCAAGCGCCCCGGCCACGAGGGCGAAGTTCCCGTCGGCCTGCGCACCCAGCCGGTGCGCCGGGCCGATCTGGCTGCCTTCGCCACCGCCGATCATGCCCCAGTTCAGCTTGCTCATGCCATTGCCTCCCTGCTCAGAATCCGATGGAGGCGAGGTATTCGCGGTTGGCCCGCGCATCGTCGACGGGCGAGACGTCGAGCGTCGGGTCGCAGTCCTGTTCCACCGTGCACCAACCCTCGTAGCCCGCATCCAGAAGGATCTGCCGCACGGCCGGGAAGTCCACGTCGCCCTGGCCGAGATTGCAGAAGATGCCCTGTCCGCAGGCGTCGTAGAAGCCGGTGCCGGTGGCGATCACGTCGGCCTTCACCTTCGGGTCGATATCCTTGAAATGCATGTAGGAAATCCGCCCCATATGCCGCCGCATGAAGTCCACCGGGTCGAAACCCGCGTAGGAATGGTGGCCGGTGTCGAAGCAGATCTTGAGGATGCTCTCGTCCACCTCGTCCAGAAGCCGCTCGAGCTCAGGCTCGAAATCCATGAAGCCCGCGGCATGGGCATGGATGCCGACGGTGAGGCCGTACTCCTCGGCACCCATCTTCGCAACTTGGGCGATCCGGTCGCGGAAGGCGGCCCATTCCTCGGGGCTCATCTGCTCGGCGTCGTCCGGGCGGCCGGCGGTCGGTGCGCGGCGGGGCGAGATCGAGTCGATCAGGACGAGGTGCCCTGCGCCATGCGCCGTCAGCGCCTTGCAGGTCCGCACCGCGCCGTCGAGCACGTCGTCCCACTGGTCCGGATCGTGGAATGCGCGGAAGACCACGCCGCCGATAAGCTCCAGCCCGTGCTCCTCCAGCGCCTCGGACAGAACCGCCGGGTCCTCGGGCATGTAGCCGACGGGACCGAGTTCGATGCCCGTATAGCCGGCGTCGGCGCAGTCCTTCAGCACCTGCCGCCAGGGCGGGTTGCGCGGGTCGTTGGCGAACTCGACGCCCCAGGAACAGGGGGCATTGCCGATGCGGATGGTCATGGGGGTGGTCTCACTCCTGAGGGATTGCGTGCCAGCGGCCATCCTCGGCCGAGGCGAAGGCGGTGTCGATCACGCGGGCGACCTCCAGCCCGTCGCGGAAGGTCGGCCAGACGGGCGCGCCGGTCTCGACGGCGCGCGCGAGCATTATGGGGCGGACGACGCCTTTCCGATCACCGACCTGGACGACATCCTCCCCGGCCTGCTGGAGAACCGCGAGCGCGTCTATTACACGATGGGT
>CAZUVG010000219.1:4983-5511 GCA_964623765.1 uncultured Roseicyclus sp. | reverse complement strand
GTCGGGTCGAAGGCGAATTGCTGCGCGAAGGCGGCGAGCTCGGCCGCGACCCAGTGGCTGACGAAGATGACGCCGGCCCCTTCCGCCTTCAGCGCGTTGATGACGGGGGTCCAGTCCTGCACCGGGAACTGGATGTCGGTCACCCTTGCCAATTCCCAGGTGCCACCGGAGTCCGCGATGGCACGCTGCGCCGCCTCGCTGATCACCTGCGTGTAGGCGATCTGCTCCTGCACGATGTGCACGCGGTTGTTGGCGGGTTCCCACTGCCCCGTCTCCACGAGGCGGTCCAGATACTGGATGAAGCCCGAACCGTAGAAGGTCTCGTCCGGGTCGATCATGAAGATGTTGCGGTAGCGTTCGGGGTTCTCCTCAACCAGCCGGGTCGAGGAGATCTGCGTGTTGCCGTGCATGTAGGGAACGCCGGAGGCGGCCGCCGCATCCATCGCGGGCTGCGGGATCAGCACGAAGGCCGAGGCGATCGCGTGCACCTCGCGCGCGTCGAGCGCCTGGAAGGCGCCGACGGTGCCC
>CAZUVG010000219.1:0-4973 GCA_964623765.1 uncultured Roseicyclus sp. | reverse complement strand
CCACGACCTCCGCCGCAAGCATCCGCCCGTCGACGCCGCCCGCGGCGTTGATCTCCTCGATCGCCATCATGGCGCCGTTGAGCCAGTCCTGATGGTCGGCCACGCCGGCCGCGCTCGACTGCGCGGTCGGGATGCCGATGCGGATGTCCTGCGCCCAGGAAGCCGTCGACAGCGCAAGCGCCGCCGCGACCGTGCAGCCGGCCAGTCTCGGAATCATGGTCTTACTCCCTGTTGGCCCTCGTTGTCGGGGCTCTTGGACTTACGGGAGCATGTTTCGCCGCGGCTGCCTATGATGCAAATGCATCCCCCTTTGCGGTGGGGGCTCCGGGGCAGGCGTCAGCCGCGTTCCCCGCGCAGGCCTTCGATCTGAAGGTCGAAGCCGTCATTGATATGCGCGATGAAGGCATCGTGCGCGGCCGAGAGATCGCCCGCGGCGATGCTGTCCACCAGCGCAAGATGGTCGCCGAGCGACTGCGCGATATCCACGTTCTGGAGGGTGGCGAACAGGTGGAAGGCCATCGCCCGCCCCCAGATGTTGTCGAACATCTCGAGCAGCAGGGCGTTGCCGGCGGCCTCGACGAAGGCGCGGTGGATGTTGCGGTTGGCGGCGAAATAGTCACGGGTGGTGGGCGCGCGCAGGTCCTCCTCGCGCCGGATGAGGTCACGCAGCGCGTCGAGCTGCGCCCTGTCGCCCCGCGCGGCGAGAATGCGCGCGGACTGTCCTTCGACGGCCGCGCGGGCCTGATAGAGCTCGAGCACCTCGCCCTCGCTCATCCGTGCGAGGCGAAACCCGCCGGAGCGCGTTCCCTCGAGCACGCCTTCGGTCTCCAGCCGCATCAGGGCTTCGCGCACGGGCGTCCGCGAGATCTGCAACTCCGCCGCGATCTTTTCCTGGATGAGACGATCCTCCGGGCCGATCTCCTCGTTCATGATGGCTTCCACCAGCTGATCGTAGACCTCGTCGGCGAGGCGGCGGCGGCGGGGCGTGATGCTCTTGAGCGCCAAGTAGGTGTCCTCTGCTGCGCGGCGGATGTGGCTGTACTCAGTATACGGGAAAAAGACAAAGCGGAATGCGAAACGGCTTGATCGGCGCTGTATGCTGTATACAGTATCCAGAGCCAGACAGGGAGGTTCGCGGCATGTGTGGAATCGCCGGCCGCATCCTGACGGCTCCGGGGCGTGTCGGCCACGACCTCGTCGAGCTGATGGATGCGCAGGAACATCGCGGCGCCGACAGCACCGGCTTCGCCGTCTACGGTCCGCCGCGGGAACAGGGCTACGTTCTCAGGGGGATGGGCTTCGACAAGGCGCGCATGGGCGCCGATCTGGACGAGCTCCAGAAGCTCCTGCACGCGCACGGCGCCGATTTCACCCACGGTCCCGACGTGGTGACGGACGAACATGCGCACTACGGCTTCCGGATCGAGATATCCGAGCCGCGCGATCTGGCCGCGTGGGTGCGCGACGCGGACGCGCTGACCGACCGGATCGAGGTGCAGTCCTGCGGCCGCAGTCTCGAGATCATCAAGGATATCGGCGGCGCCGAGGCGGTTGCGGAAAAGCACGGCGTGCGCGAGATGGTGGGCACCCACGGCCTCGGCCATGCCCGCCTCGCCACCGAAAGCTCGGTGCTGCCCAACGCCAGCCACCCGTTCTGGGCGCGGCCCTTTTCCGATGTCGCGATCGTGCACAACGGGCAGATCACCGATTACTTCACCTGGCGTGCCAGGCTGGAGCGCATGGGCTATCAGTTCCTCACCGGCAACGACAGCGAACTGATCGCCGTCTGGGTCTCCGACCAGATGACGCAGGGCCTCACCCTCGAACAGGCGCTGAAGAAGTCGATCGGCGCGATCGACGGGGTCTTCACCTACATGATCGCCACGCCCGACGGCATCGGCTTCGCCAAGGACCGTTTCGCCATGAAGCCGCTCGTGGTCGTGGACCGGGACGGTGATCTGGCCATGGCGACCGAGGAGCAGGCGGTGCGCCGCGTGATGACCGAAGAGTGCGACGTCATCAACCACGACGGCCCCGGCCTGACCGGCCTCTGGGGGATCGGGAACCGGAGCATCGCGGCATGAGCGAGATCGTCATCGACGTGGGCAAGCGCCCGATCCGCGAGGTGCACGAGGAGATTCAGGCGGCGGCCACGCCCGGTGCGAAGATCCGGGTCGTGAACACGCTCTCGCGGCACAATCTCGGCGTCGGCCTGCCGCCCGACATCGAGGTGACCTTCGAGGGATCGGCCGGATATTACTGCGCCGGGCTCAACACCGGCGCGACCGTCACCGTGGAGCGCAACTGCGGCTGGGCCGTGGGCGAGGGAATGTCGTCCGGTCTCGTCACCGTGGGCGGCTACGCGGGCATGTCCTGCGGCGCGGCGATGGTGGGCGGCACCATCCACGTCAAGGGCGACGCCGGCCCCCGCGCGGGCGTGGCGATGAAGGGCGGCAACATCGTCGTCGAGGGCAGGATCGGCTATCAGTCCGGCTTCATGGCGCACCGCGGCCGGATCATCGCGCTCGGCGGTGCGGGCGCCTCCTGCGCCGATGCCCTCTGGGAGGGCGAGGTCTGGGTCAACGGCCCGATCGAGAGCCTCGGCGTCGACGTGAAGGTGGTCGAGCCCACGGCAGAGGAGGTCGCGGAGGTGGAGGACGGGATCCTCGCGCCGCTCGGTCTGCAGGACGGCGCGCGCGACTGGCGCAAGATGATCTCGGGCCAGCGCCTCTGGTATTTCGAGAGCCGCGACGCCAGCGCCTGGCTGATGATCTGACGGTCCCGGGCCGGCGCGCGGCCGTGCCGGCCGGCCGCTTCGAAACAGGCGGGCGACGCCCGCCCACCCGACCGGGAGAGACTGATGGCTGACGGACAGGGCAAGAACTACGAATATCCCTTCGAGATGGCGCCCGAAGAGGAAATCCGCTTCCGCGATGCGGGGGCCGTCGAGGGGCGGCCGGCCGGGGTGCCCTCGTCCTACGACGAGGGCGGTTCGACCCGCTGGACGCCCGAGGCGATCTCGGAGGTGCATGCGCTCGCGCAGCTCGGGCGCTATCAGGTGCGCGGCTACAACACCTTCAACAAGCGCCTGCCGACCTTCGACGACCTGACCTTCGTGCCGGCGACCATGACGCGCCTGCCGCTCGAAGGCTACCGCGAGACCTGCGACACCACCACGGTGCTCGGCGGTGGCCGCGGCCTCGTGGAGACCCCGCTCGAGCTCGACATCCCGATCTACATCGCCTCGATGTCCTTCGGCGCGCTCTCGGTTTCGGCCAAGCGGTCGCTCGGCCATGGCGCGTCCAAGGTCGGCACCATGACCTGTACCGGCGAGGGCGGCATGCTCGAGGAGGAGCGCGCGGCCTCGCGGACGCTTCTCTACCAGATGTCTCCGGCGCGCTACGGCGTCGATCTGGACCACCTGCGCCGCGCGGACGCGCTGGAACTGGTCGTGGGGCAGGGGGCGAAGCCCGGCACCGGCGGGCTTCTCCTCGGCATGAAGGTCTCGCCCCGCGTCTCCGAAATGCGGACCCTGCCGGAGGGCGTGGACCAGCGCTCGACGATCCGGCATCCCGATTTCCTCGGCGCCGACGACCTCGCCGTGAAGATCGAGGAGCTCCGGATCGCGACCAACTACAAGGTGCCGATCTTCATCAAGATGGGAGCGACGCGCCCGCGCTTCGACGTCGCGGTGGCGGCCAAGGCGGGCGCGGACGTGGTCGTGGTGGACGGGGCCGAGGGGGGCACAGGCGCCTCGCCCGAGCTTCTGCTCAACCATACCGGCATCCCGACGATGAGCGCGATCCGCGCCGCGCGGGAGTCGCTCGACGAATGCGGCATGTCGGGCAAGGTCTCGCTCGTCGCGGCGGGCGGCATACGGACCGGGGTGGACGCGGCCAAGTGCCTGGCGCTCGGGGCCGACGCCGTGATGATCGGCAACGCGGCGATGATCGCGCTCGGCTGCAACTCGCCGCGGTATCTGGAGGACTACGAGGCGCTCGGCACCTCGCCCGGCGCCTGCCATCATTGCCACACGGGCCGCTGCCCGGTCGGCGTGGCCACGCAGGACCCGGAACTCGAGACGCGGATGGACCCCAAGGCGGGGGCCGAACGCGTCGCGCGCTACCTGACGGCGATGACGATGGAAGTCACCGCGCTCGCCAAGGCCTGCGGCAAGTCCTCGGTCCACAATCTGGAGGTCGAGGATCTGCGCGCGCTTTCCTTCGAGGCCTCCGCCTTCACCGGGGTCAAGATGGCCGGAATCGACCGCGCCTACGACTGGTAGAGCGTCGTGCGGCTCGCCGTTCTCGACCTGACCGAACACCCGCGCCCGCTGCTCGACGGGCTGCCGCGGGCGAGCGAGTCGATCGCGGCATGGCTTGCTCCGGCGTTGCCGGAGGCGACCTTCGAGCCCTGTCTCGCGGCCGACGGCGCCGCCTTGCCGCGTGCCGAGGATTGCGACGGGCTGATCGTCTCGGGCTCCGAGAAGGGCGTCTACGATCCGGCGCCCTGGATGGCGCCGCTGCGCGAGCTTCTTCTCGCGGCCCGCGCGGCGCAGACGCCGGTCTTCGGCATCTGCTTCGGCCATCAGATCATGGCCGACACCTACGGCGGCCGGGCCGAGAAATCCGGGCTCGGCATGGTGATCGGCGCCCGCCGCTTCGACGGGGCGACGGGCCCCGTCGACGCGCATGTCTGGCATCAGGATCAGGTGACCCGCGTCCCGCCCGGCGCGACCGTCACGGGCGCCGCGGCGCACTGCCCCATCGGCGCGCTCGATTACGACTTTCCCGCGGCCTCGGTGCAGTACCACCCGGAATACACGCGCGCCGGGCTCGATGCGCTGCTCGGCCGGCTGGCGGGGCATCTCGTCGGGACGGAGGCCGTCGCTGCCGCAAGGCTGTCGATGGCTGCGGCCAAGGTGCCGCGCGATCTCGCCGCGGCGCGGGCGGCGGCGCTGTTTCGGGGACGTG
>CAZUVG010000218.1:0-5520 GCA_964623765.1 uncultured Roseicyclus sp. | reverse complement strand
ATCGGGCACGACGTGGTGGCGCTGTCGAACCTGCAGCGGCAGGTGATCCATACCGACGACCGGCAGGACATGCCCAAGGTCTTCTCTGCCAAGATCGCCATCGAGGCGTTGAACCCGCATGTCGAGCTGCTTCCCTACAACCGGGAACTCACCGAAGAGATCGCCGAGGCGCTTTTCGCCGATTACGACCTGATCCTCGACGGGACGGACACCTATGCCGCGCGGGCGATGGTCAACCGGGCCGCGGCCGCGACGGGACGGCCGGTTCTCGCGGGCGCCATCAGCGCGTGGGAGGGGCAGGTGACGCTCTACGATCCGGCCTCGGGGGCGCCTTGTCTGGCCTGCCTCTTCCCCGAGGCCCCGGCGCCCGGCCTGACGGCGACCTGCGCCGAGACGGGCGTGATCGGGGCGCTGCCGGGGGCGGTGGGCTCGGTCATGGCGCTGGAGGCGATCAAGCACGTGACCGGCGCGGGCGAGGGGCTGCGCGGGCGGATGCTGATCTACGACGCGCTCCATGCCGAGATGCGGACCGTCCGCGTGAAGCGGCGCACCGACTGCTCTGTCTGCGGCTCCATCTGATCCGGCCCCGCGAAAACGTGACCGCGAACAGATGGCCGCGACATCCTGTCGCGCTATGTGGAGGCACTCATCGTAACAAGGGAGGGTTTCACGATGTTCAGGACTGCACTCGTCATTGCCGCGTTCGTCGCCGCGCCGGTCTTCGCGCAGTCGACACCTTCGCCCGACGGAGCGTCGGTCTACTTCATCGGTTTGCAGGACGGCGCGACCGTCACCAGCCCGCTGACGATCCACTTCGGACTTCGCGGCATGGGCGTGGCGCCCGCGGGCGTCGAGCGGGAGAACACCGGCCACCACCACCTGCTGATCAACCGCGCCGCGTTCGGGGAGGACGACGTGGGCTTCGGCGTTCCTGCCGACGACAACCACCTGCATTTCGGCGGCGGCCAGACGGAGGTGACGCTCGACCTGCCCCCGGGAACGCACACGCTGCAGCTCGTGCTGGGCGACGTGAACCACGTGCCGCACGACCCGCCGGTGGCGAGCGAGGTGATCAGCGTCACGGTGGAATAGCGGCTCGAAACCGGGGCGGCGGCGGTCTAGGTTCGGCCGGAGATATCCGGGGAGACTGCCATGACCGACGCCGCCAACCCGCTTCTGGCCCGATGGGACACGCCCTTCGGCCTTCCACCCTTCGCGCGGATCGAGGACGCGCATTTCGCGCCCGCGCTGGATGCCGCGCTGACGGAGGCGCGCGCCCGGATCGCGGAGATCGCCGACAATCCCGACCCGCCCACCTTCGCCAACACGATCGAGGCGCTGGAGCAGGCGGACGCGACGCTCGACCGGGTGGCGGGCGTGTTCTTCAACCTCGCGGGGTCGGACGCGACGCCCGCGCGCGAGGCGCTGCAGCGGGACTACGCGCCGAAGTTCTCGGCCTATGCCTCGGAGATCGTCAGCAACGAGAAGCTCTTCTCCCGGATCGCCGCGCTCTGGGAGAAGCGGGAGACGCTGCGCCTGGGCGACGAGCAGATGCGGGTTCTGCACCTCACGCATCGCGGCTTCGTCCGGGCGGGCGCGGCGCTGGAGGATGCGGCGCGCGACCGGCTGGCGGAGGTCAAGAGCCGGCTGGCGGTCCTGGGCACCTCGTTTGCGCAGAACCTGCTGGCCGACGAGCGCGCATGGTTCATGGAACTGTCGGAAGCCGATCTGGAGGGCCTGCCCGATTTCGTCGTTTCCGCCGCCCACGCGGCGGGGGAGGAGAAGGGGGCGAAGGGCCCGGTCGTGACGCTCTCGCGGTCGCTGATCGTTCCGTTCCTCCAGTTCTCGCCCCGCCGCGACCTGCGCGAGAAGGCTTATCGCGCCTGGGCCGCGCGCGGCGCGAACGGTGGCGCGACGGACAACCGGGCGATCGCGGCCGAGGTGCTCAAGCTGCGGCAGGAGCGGGCGGAGTTGCTCGGCTACGAGACCTTCGCGGCCTACAAGCTCGAGACCGAGATGGCCGGAAGCCCGGATCGGGTGCGGGACCTCATGATGGCCGTGTGGGAGCCCGCGCGTGCCGTGGCCGACGCCGATGCGCAGGTGCTCGAGGACATGCTGCGCGAGGACGGCGTGAACGGGCCGCTCGAGCCCTGGGACTGGCGCTACTACGCCGAGCGGCGCCGACGCGCGGAGCACGATCTCGACGAGGCGGAGCTGAAGCCCTTCTTCCGGCTCGAGGCGATGATCGAGGCGGCGTTCGATTGCGCGAACCGCCTGTTCGGACTGGAATTCCGGCCGCTCGACCTGAACCTCTATCATCCCGATGCCCGCGCCTGGGAGGTGACCCGGGACGGGCGGCACATGGCGGTCTTCATCGGCGACTACTTCGCCCGCGGGTCCAAGCGGTCGGGGGCATGGTGCTCGGCCATTCGGACGCAGAAGAAGCTCGGGGGCGAGCAGCGGCCGATCGTCGTCAACGTCTGCAACTTCGCCAAGGGCGATCCCGCGCTCCTGTCCTACGACGACGCGCGCACGCTGTTCCACGAGTTCGGCCACGCGCTGCACCAGATGCTGTCCGACGTCACCTACGGCTCGATCAGCGGGACCTCCGTCGCGCGCGACTTCGTGGAGTTGCCCAGCCAGCTCTACGAGCACTGGCTGGAGGTGCCGGAGGTGCTGAGGACGCACGCCCGCCATGCCGAGACGGGGGAACCGATCCCGCATGACCTGCTCGACCGGCTGCTCGCGGCGCAGACCTTCGACATGGGATTCCAGACGGTCGAATACGTGGCGAGCGCGCTCGTGGATCTCGATTTCCACGCCGGGACCGCGCCCGACGATCCGATGGCGGCGCAGGAGGCGACGCTCGACCGGATCGGGATGCCGCGCGCGATCGGGATGCGGCACGCGACGCCCCATTTCGCCCATGTCTTCGCGGGCGACGGCTATTCGAGCGGCTACTACAGCTACATGTGGTCCGAGGTCATGGACGCAGACGCCTTCGCGGCCTTCGAGGAGGCGGGCGATCCGTTCGACAGGACGCTCGCGGAGAGGCTCGAGCGGCACATCCTGTCGGCCGGGGGATCGGCGGAGGCCGACGCGCTCTACACCGCGTTCCGCGGCCGGATGCCGGGGGTCGAGGCGCTGCTGAAGGGGCGGGGGCTGGACACCCCAGCCTAGGGCTCGTGCGGCTATAGGCGGGAGAGACGGTCTGCCTCGCGGAAGGCATCGCCGGCGCGGGTGCGCGGATATTCCTCCGGATCCTCGTGGACGTGGATCACCATGTCGTGGACGCCGTCGTCCGGCCCGATCCGGCGTTCGGCAGCCAGCGCCTCCATCAGGCCCATCATCGCGCGGTTGCGGCGCAGGACGTAGCCGTGCAGCCTGTCGATCCCGTTGTTGCACGCGATCCGTGCCAGAACGCCGAGCAGCAGGCTGCCGAGCCCCGTGCGCTGGTAGCGGTCCACGACGGTAAGCGCAAACTCCGCCGCCCTGTCGTCACCGGGCAGGCGCACGTAACGCGCGGTCCCGGCCGGATCGGGACCGTTCGGCATCTCGGCCGCCGCGCCGATCGCGACGTGGTCGCGGTCGCTCGCGCTGGTGAAGGATTCGACCTGCTCGGGCGTGAGCTGCCTGATCGCGCCGAAGAAGCGGAACTGCCGCGAGGTCTCGGACAAATGGTCGAAGCCCAGCCGCAGAAGTGCGGCATCTGCAGGAGCGACCTCGCGGATCAGGATCGGCGTCCCGTCGCGCAGGGTCGTGTGGATCGGCTGCAGGACCACGGCGTGTCGTCTCCTCTCGGTATGCGCCGGGCGTGTCGCGGCACGGCTCCCTTAACGCGAGACTGTAGCGCGGTTACGGACGAGGTCGTGCATGGCCGGGAAGTTCCCGTTCACGGTACTCATTCCGCGCAAGCCGCGGGACCTGCCGCGCGACGTGGTCGTGCAGCCTGGGCGCCCGGCACCGCCGGATTGTTTCCGAAGGAGGCCGTGACGTTTTCCGGGATCGTCGGGCGGGAGGGGCAGCAGAATTTTTTTGACCTGACAGGGAATCGGGGCAAGGCCGGGCTCGACATCGGCGACACCTGCCGGGTCACGGTCCGGGGCCGGGATCTCAGTCGAAGATCTCCCCGGGCTCGACGCCCCATAGCGCGCGGGGATCGACCCAGCCGCGATGGCCGCCGACTTCCATCAGGCACCAGCCCGGGCGGCATTCCCGGAGCCGTCCGATGACGCCCAGTTCCGCCCGCGCGCGCACCGGGCTTGCGGCATCGGGGCGGCTGTAGAGCGGCAGCATGTCGTGCTCGACGATGGCGGTCCGGACGCCCGACAGCAGCGCGTAGTGCATCCATCCGCCGACGCCTTCGCGGTCCACGACCCGGCGCCAGTGGCCGTGTTCGGCGACGACCATCACGGGCATCGCGCGGCGGGTGAAGACCCAGTCGATGCGGTGGCTGCTGGACGGTCCGCGCCGCGCGTTCGCCTCGGACGCGCCGAGCGAGACGTAGCGCGGCAACGGGAACCCCGTCACGGGACCGCGCCGCGTCGCGGCCGGGGTGGCACGGTCGGAGTCCGGCGCGGCATCCGGCGCTGCGGCGTCTGCACTTGCAAGGGCGGGAAGCCGGCGAGAATCCCCGGGGGCGCCGCGCGTCACCTCGCCAGCGGCCAGGTCCCGGATCTCTGGAAGCGCGGGTGTCTCGGGTCGGGTGTCCGCCCCGGCCAGGCCGAGCGCAACGAAGGATGCCAGCACGGCCGCCGTCATCGTGCCGCCCAGCGCGTTGGCCAGTCTACGGTTCACTGCACTGCCTCTTGTCGCCGTTTCGCGGTCGGAAGCGCCGCGTTCCGGGTCTGCCTTGTCGCTGGCCGGAGGCGGGCGCTTGCCCTCCCCCGGCGGATCGGAGAGTGTCAGCTTCGGGCCGGAAATGCCAGCGAGGGGAGGCCGTTCATGGCAGGTGAGCGCTTTAGTGTTGTCGTCACGCGACGGTTGCCCGAAGCCGTGGAGACGCGGATGAGGGAGCTTTTCGACGTGGAGTTCAACGAGACCGACACGCCGATGAGCAAGCCGGAGCTGATCTCGGCCATGAACCGCGCCGACGTTCTGGTGCCCTGCATTGCCGACAGGATCGACGCAGGCATGCTGGGACAGGCGGGCGACAGGTTGAAGCTGATCGCGAACTACGGCGCGGGCGTGGACCATATCGACGTGTCGACGGCACGCCAGCGGGGGATCCTCGTGTCCAACACGCCCGGCGTGATGACCGACGACACCGCGGACATGGTGATGGCGTTGATCCTGTCGGTCCTGCGCCGCGTGCCGGAGGGCATGGCCGTGATGCAGGAGGGCAACTGGAAGGGCTGGGCGCCCACGGCCTTCATGGGCGGGCGCGTCGCGGGCAAGCGCCTCGGTATCCTCGGGATGGGACGGATCGGGCAGGCCGTGGCGCGGCGCGCGCAGGCCTTCGGGATGCAGGTCCACTACCACAACCGCCGCCGGGTGCACGCGGACATCGAGGATGCGCTC
>CAZUVG010000217.1:0-5532 GCA_964623765.1 uncultured Roseicyclus sp. | reverse complement strand
CGATCGAGCCGATGGAGGAGACGCCGTCCACGAACAGAAGCGCGTCGTGGAAGCACTCGTCGAGGGCGCCACGCACTGCGGCGACATCGGAGGTCACGCCGGTCGCCGTCTCGTTGTGGGTGACGAAGACCGCCTTGATCTCGTCGTTGCTGTCAGCGCCCAGCCGCCGCTCGAACTCCGCCACGGGAACGCCCGCGCCCCAGGCCACGTCGATCACCTCGACCTCGAGGCCGAGCCGCTCCGCCATCTCGACCCAGAGGGTGGAGAACTGGCCGAAGCGCGCCATCAGGACCTTGTCGCCGGGGTTGAGCGTGTTCGTGATCGCCGCCTCCCAGGCCGCGGTACCGGAGCCGGGAAAGATGAAGACCTCGCCCGTTTCGGTGCGGAACACGCGCTTCAGGTCGGAAAACAGGCCAAGGGTCAGATCGCCGAAGTCCGGGGCGCGCATGTCCTCCTGCGGCACGTTCATGGCGCGGCGCACGTCGTCGGGAACGTTGGTGGGTCCGGGGATGAACAGGTGCGTTTGGCCGGTCTTCATGATGGTGGTCTCCCTTCCTCGGCGGGCCTCGCCTTTCGGTCGACGCGACCATGAACACGAATCGGGCATTTCGCGAAAACCTTCCGGGTCCTGCTGTGAACGCGAGAATTTACATGGTATGAAATCCGTGAACTTGTGAAATTTTCTGGATACGAACGTATGCTGAAAACCTTCATCGGCCCCCGCCTCCGCCGGCTGCGGCTCGATCACGGGCAGACGCAGGCGCAGATGGGCCGCGCCCTCGGCATCTCGACCTCCTACGTCAACCTTCTGGAGAAGAATGAAAGAAGCGTCTCGGTCCCGGTCCACCTGAAGCTGTTCGAGGTCTACGGCGTCGACTGGCGCGACATCGCCGAGGACGACGACACCGCGGTGCTTGCCGATCTGCGCGCGGCGCTTCAGGACGATCTCTTCGACGGCGACCGGCCCGATCTCGCGCAGCTGCGCGCCGCGCAGATCCACGCGCCCGACCTCGTCGCGGCCTTCCTGAAGATGCACCGCACATGGCTCGCCGCGACCGACCAGCTGATGACGCTCGCCTCCGGCAGCGAGGGGGAGGCGGCGCTTCTCACGACCTCGCCAGAGGCGGCCGTGCACAACTTCTTCCGCCGGCAGCACAACCATTTCGAGGCGCTCGAGACGGTGGCTGAGGGGTTCTGGCAGGGTCGCGCGCCGTCGCCGGACGACATCTACGCCGCGGTGAAGGACACGCTCCGCGACAGGCTGGGACTGCGGGTCCGGCTGGTGCGGGTGGACGAGATGCCCGGAACGCTCCGCAGCCACGACGAGGACCGCCGCGAGGTGCTGCTCTCCGAGGCGCTGGATCACCCCAACCGGGTCTTCCAGCTTGTCCATGTTGCGGGACTGGTCGAGCACCGCACGCTTCTCGACGACCTGCTGGCGCAGTCGGGGATTTCCGACGCCCACGGCCTCGCGCGGGCGCGGGTGGAGCTTGCCAACTACTTCGCCGCGGCCGTGCTGATGCCCTACGGGCGCTACCTCTCCGAGGCGCTCGCGTCGAAATACGACTTCGACCATCTCGCCACGCGCTTCGGCGTCAGCTTCGAGCAGGCCTGCCACCGGGCCACCACGCTCCAGCGGTCCGGCGCGCAGGGCGTCCCCTTCTTCTTCCTGCGCGTGGACAAGGCCGGCAACGTGACCAAGCGGTTCAATGCCACCGACTTCCACCTCGCCGAATACGGCGGCGCCTGCCCGCGGCTCGACGTGCACACATCTTTCCGCACGCCGGGTCGCATCGTGCCTCAGTTCGTGGAGATGCCGGACCAGAGCCAGTTCTTCGTCTTCGCCCGCACCGTGGACAGGCCGAGCGTGACGCGGCACGTGCAGGACGTGCGCCTCGCCGTCGCGATGGGCTGCGCGGTCGAGCACGTGGACCAGATCGGCTATGCCGAGGACCTGAGGGCCAGCCGCGCGCACCCCACCCCCATCGGCATCAACTGCCGCATCTGCCCGCGTGCCCAGTGCGAGCAGCGGGCGCAGGGCGCCATGGTCCTGTCCGAACCGCTCGACGAGCGGCGCCGCGGGGCAACACGCTACGCGAACTGACGCCTGCGGGTGCGGGCGGCCGGGATATGGCTTTCCTCGCGGGGCCATTCGGCCTAAACCCCGCGCCAAGGGCGAGACAGGGGCCGGCTTCGCCGGCCGTGCAGGCGATGGCAGCGATGACCAGTTCAGACAGGGACGGGGGACGCGACGGGGATGCGCCGCGCTTCGCCATCGTGATCCCGATGCTGGACGAGGGGGAGACCGCGGCCGAACTGCTCGAGGCCTGCCGCGCCGCCGCCCTGCCGCTGGGCGCCTTCGAGATCTGCGTGACCGACGACGGCTCGCGCGACAACACGGCCGAGGCGCTCCGCGGCTTCGCCGCTGCCCATCCCGACCTGCCCGTGACCGTCGTGACACACGCGCGCCCCGCGGGCCAGTCCGCGGCCGTGCACGACGCCGTCCGCGCCGCCCGTGCGCCCATCGTCTGCACGCTCGACGGCGACGGGCAGAACCCGCCCGAGGACGTGCCGACGGTGCTTGCGCCGCTGCTTGCCGACGGCGCGTCCGATCGCCTTGGCCTCGTCGCGGGCCAGCGCACCCGGCGCAACGATCCGGCCGCCAAGCGTCTCGCCTCGAAGGCCGCCAACAGGCTGCGGGGCTGGATGCTGAACGACGGAACGCGCGACACGGGATGCGGGCTCAAGGCCTTCCGCCGCGACGCCTTCCTCGCGCTTCCGTATTTCGACCACATGCACCGCTTCCTGCCCGCGCTCTTCCAGCGCGACGGCTGGAACGTGGCGCATGTGGACGTCACCCACCGCCCGCGCGTCGCGGGGCGATCGAAATACACCAATCTCGGCCGCGCCCTGGTAGGCTTCAGCGACCTTCTCGGCGTTGTCTGGCTCATCCGGCGGCGCCGCAGGCTGGCCCCGGAGGAGACCCGCATCAGCGCCACGGGCGGCGCGGAAAGGCATCCATGACCGAAGCGATCTTCCAATTCCTCTCGATCGACAGCTGGACCGAGTTCTGGTGGGTCGTGCTCGGCCTCACCGCACAGCTCGCCTTCTCCATGCGCTTCATCGTGCAGTGGATCGCGTCCGAGCGCGCACAGCGCTCCTACGTGCCGGTGGCGTTCTGGTATCTCTCCATCGTGGGCGGCGCGATGCTTCTGTCCTATGCGATCTACCGACAGGACGTCGTCTTCATCCTCGGCCAGTCGATGGGCCTGATCGTGTACACGCGCAACCTCGTGCTGATCTACAAGTCGAAGAAGGCCGACCGCCTTGCCGCCGCGGCGGAGGCGGCGGAGGCCGACGCGGTCCATCACCGCGCCGGGACAGCCGCCGAATAGCGCGCGCATGACGAATACCACCGTGCCCGAAGGCCGGGGGGAACTCCTGTCGCGGCTTGCGCCGGTCTGGGTCCTGCTGCTGGCACTCCTGAGCTTCTCCGTGGGGCTCGCGGAACTCCCCGTCCAGGACCGGGACGAAGCGCGTTATGCCCAGGCGAGCCGCCAGATGGCGGAGACGGGCGACTGGGTGGATATCCGTTTCCAGGACCAGGCACGGCACGTGAAGCCCGCGGGCGTCTACTGGATGCAGGCCGCGGTGCTGGAGGCAACGGGGCTGACCGGCACGACGGAGATCTGGCCGCATCGCCTGCCCTCCTACCTCATGGGGGCGCTTGCCGCGATGGCGCTCGTCTGGGCGGGCACGCCGCTTGCCGGACGCCGCGAGGCCACGCTGGCAGGGGTGATGCTCGCCACCGTCTACATGCTGTCGGCCGAGGCGCGGACGGCCAAGACCGACGCGACGCTTCTGCTGACGATCGTCCTCGCGATGGGAGCGATGGCGCGGGCGTGGCTGGGGACGGCGCGCGGCTGGACGGTTCCGGCGGTCTTCTGGACGGCGATCGCGGCGGGCCTGCTCGTGAAGGGACCGGTGATCCTGCTTCCCGTCCTGACGGCGGCGGCATGGGTCTCCGTCAGGGCGCGGTCGCTGGCATGGCTCTCGCGGTTGCGGCCCCTGCCCGGCATCGGTTGGATGCTGCTCCTGACCCTGCCGTGGTTCGTCGCCATCATGCTGCGCACCGATGGCGCGTTCCTGGCGGCCTCGCTCGGCGGCGACATGGCCGAGAAGCTCGCGGCCACGGGAGAACACAGCGGGATGCCGCCGGGGCTCTACCTCGTCTTCGTCTGGGCGACCTTCTGGCCGTGGACCCTGCTGCTGCCGCTGGCCGTCGTTGCCGGCTGGCGGATGCGGAAGTCGGCCGAGGGCGCGTTCCTGCTGGGCTGGATCGTGCCGACATGGATCGTGTTCGAAGCGGTCTGGACGAAGCTCATCCACTACACGCTGCCGGTGTATCCCGCGCTCATGCTGCTCGCGGCCGTGCCGCTCGTGGCCATGATCGAGGGCACCGCGCGCTTCCGCGGCTGGGCGGCGCATGTCGGCGCAGCAGGCTTCGCCCTCGGCACCGCGGTTTTCGCCGTTCTCGCCATCGGCGCACCCATCGCCTTCGGGGACGGGATCGCCTTCTGGCCGACGGCGGGCGGTCTTGCGCTGACGGGCTTGGCCATCCTCGGTGCCGTGGCCTTCTACCGGGGACAGGCCGCGCGCGGCACGGCGGCGCTCGCGGCAGCGGGCATCGCGATGGCGTGGACCCTGACCGCGGCAAGCCTGCCCGCGGCGCGGGAGTTCTGGGTCACCCCCCGCCTCGGCGCGGCGATGGAGGAACTCTCCTGCCTCGAGACGCCGCCTGCCGTTCCGGGCTTCGGAGAGCCGAGCGTCGTCTTCCACTTCGGCACCACGACGCCAAACCTCGGGACCGAGGCGGCGCTCGACTGGCTCGCGGAAGGCGAGAACCGCGCCGCCTGGATCGAGCCGCCGGACCTGCCCGAAGGCATCGATGCGCCGCCCGGCGTGCCGGACCTGACGGAAATCCGCGGCACGAACTATACCAACGGCGGCGACGTCCACCTGCGCCTGTTCGTGTCGCCGGGCGTTCCCGCCTCCGACGTGCCCTGCGGCTGAGGTCGTGACGCGAAACGGCCCGGGGTCACCCCCGGGCCGTCCGTCGCGTTTCCACGCCGGAGCCCGCCACGGCCCCGGCGTCCTGTTCGGGAACGCTCAGAAGAGGTCGTTCTCCATGACCTTCGTCCAGGCCGCCACGAAGTCGCCCACGAACTTCTCCGGCGCGTCGTCCTGGGCATAGACCTCGGCGTAGGACCGCAGGACGGAGTTGGAGCCGAAGACGAGATCGACGCGCGTCGCCGTCCACTTCGTCTCGCCCGACTTGCGGTCCTGGATCTCGTAGAGGTTCGAGGCCTTGGGCACCCAGCGGTTGGACATGTCCGTGAGGTTCACGAAGAAGTCCGTGGTCAGCGCGCCCTCGCGGTCGGTGAAGACCCCGTGCTCCGCGCCGCCGTAATTGGCGCCCATGGCCCGCATGCCGCCCAGCAGGACGGTCATCTCGGGCCCCGTCAGGCCCAG
>CAZUVG010000216.1:0-5584 GCA_964623765.1 uncultured Roseicyclus sp. | reverse complement strand
ACGATCGAGGCCGGGCCGATCACGGCGCAGATCAGGGCGGCTGAATACGACGCCACGAGCATCGGCGGGACCATGCAGGGCTCGCCCATCTACGACCGGCCGTTCTCACGGCTGACCTACACGCCCAACGAAGTGCCGCAGCTGTTCTGATGGCTTCCGACGACTGGATCATCGACTGGCTCGCGCTGCCCTACCAGGAGCGCGGGCGCGGCCCGGCCTACGACTGCCTCGGGCTGTTCCTCGCGCTGCAGCGGGCGCGGATGGGCGTGGTCATGTCTGATCCGGCCTGCACCGTGGCCGAGGCGATCCGCCGGGGGGTGGTGGACGATCACCGGCCGACGTGGCGCCGGGTCGAGGTGCCGCAGGAGGGCGACGCGCTGCTGTTCCGCATCGGCGGGCGGGTCGCCCACGTCGCCTACGCCGTGAGCGCGCAGGACATGCTGCACACGCACGAGACGAGCCGGCAGTCGACGCTGGACCGGATCAGGGGCGCCACATGGGCGCCGCTCTTGGAAGGGGCGTATCGCTACACCCATGCCGCGTGATCTGATCCCCAGCCTCAACGTCGTCGGCCAGACGCACCCGCTGCACAGGCCCGACCTGTTCGCCGAGCGGCGGGCGGGGGACACCGTGGCCGAGATCGTGGCCTCGGTCGACTGGGATGACCGCTGGGGGCCGCCGGTCGTCATCCTGCGCCGGGCGGGGCACGAGTGGGAGATCGCCCGCTCGTTGTGGCACGTCGTGCGGCCGAACGAGGGGACCGACGTCTATCTCGGCGTGCGGGTGCAGGGGCCGGTGATCGGCGCGGTGGCTTCGGCGCTCATCCCGGCGGCGGCGTCGTGGGCGGCGGGCACTGTCTTTGGGCTGGCGGCCGGCACGCTGGGCTACACGCTCGTGGTCGCCGGCATCAGCATCATCGCCGGGCTGGCGATCAACGCGCTGATCCCGCCGCCCGAGCAGCCGGAGTTCGACAGCCCCGAGCGCAGCGACGTGTTCTTCATCTCGGGCATCCGCAACAGGGCCAACCCCTATGGCGCGTGGCCGAAAGTCTACGGGCGCCACCGGATGTTCCCCGACAAGATGGCGACGGGCTACTCCGAGACGATCAACAGCAACGAGGGATACTTTCGCGGCCGAATGACCTTCGGCTACGGCCCGGTGGCGCTGGAAAACCTGCGCATCGGCACCACGGAAATCAGCCAGTTTCAGGACGTCGAGCTTGAATTCCGCAACGTGGACGAAGCCAAGACGCTGGCCATGCAGGGCAGCCTCGCCCCGCTGGTCAAGGCATGGCACACCGGCGCCGCGACGATGGAGCTGTATCCGCAGGACATCACGGAGGACACCTACAACGTCCAGCTCGACACGGGTGCAGGCAACGGGGTGCCGGGGCCGGAGGCGGTGCGCACCACGCGGCCGGGCACGACCGAGGCGAGCATCGACATCACTTGGCCCGGCGGGCTGGGCAAGATCGACGGCGGCGACCAGGCGGGCGACTTCAAGACCTTGTTCATGACGCTCCGCTTCTGGTGGCGGGAAAGCCCCGGCGGCGCGTGGCAGTTCCACGCCGAGCGCGATTTCGAGGAAGCGACCCGCGACCCGACGCGCCGGATCGAGCGGATCGTGTTCCCCGAGGCCGGCACCTACGACATCCGCGTGCAGGTCGTGAACCTCAACGATAACGACGACTACACCTCGCTCCTGCGCGACACGTTCCTGACCGCGATCCGGTCGATCAGCCCGGCCGACACGACCGGCGACCCGGACGTGGCCGAGGTGGCGTTTCGCATCCGGGCGAGCGAGCAACTGTCGGGCGAGCTGGACAACCTCAACGCCATCGTTCACGGCCTCGTGCCGTCGTGGTCGGAAAGCGGCGGCTGGACTGCCCCCGACTACAACCGGCACCCGGCGTGGATCTATCTCGACGCGATCCGGGGCAATCACCTGCCCGCCGCCGACCGCATCCCCGACGAGGAGATCGACCTGCCGGCCTTCGCCGCGTGGGCGGGCAGCGAGCCGCACTGGACCTGCGACACCGTTGTGCGGGGCGACAAGCGGGTGGCCGACGTTCTGGACCTGATCGCCGCGAGCGGGCGAGCGCGGCGGGCGCTGGTGGACTTCCGGCAGTCCATCGTGCGCGACGTCGATCAGCCCGTGCGGCACATCTTCGGGCCGCGCAATAGCTGGGGCTTCCGGGGACAGATCACCTTTCCGAAGGAGATCCACGGATTCCGCGTGCTCGTGAGGTCCGAGGATGCCGAGTGGCAGGAGGATGAAATCGTCGTCTATGCCGACGGCTACGACGCGAGCACCGCGACCGAGCTTGAGACCCTGCGCCTGCCCGGCACGGTGCTGACGAGCGACGACACCGACCAGAGCAACGCATACCGGCTTGCTGTCTACCATTTGAACGCCGCCAAGCTGCGGCGCGAGACCTACGAGTGGAATGCGGACTGGGAGTCGTTCCTGCTCACGCGCGGTGACCGGGTGCAGGTCGTGCATGACGTGCCGGTGGTCGGCGTCGGGCAGGCGCGCGTGACGGCCAAGGACGGCGCGGTGCTGACGCTCGACGAGGACTTCGGCGTGTCGGGCGCGCACGCGCTCAAGGTGGTGGAGAGCGACAGCACGATCACGGCGCTAACGGCCAGCGGGGCGGGCCGCGACTGGACCGTCAGCAGCGGCGATGCCTCGGGCGTTGCCGTGGGCGACAAGGTGGTGGTCTTCGAGACTGACGCGGAAATCCTCGATCTGCGGATCACGGGCATTTACCCTGACACGGACGGGTCGGCCCGGATCACGGCTGTCGCTGATGCGCCCGGCGTGCGCGGCGCCGACAGCGGCACCATCCCCGACTACGTGCCTGTGGTGGGGACGGTGCCGGGGCTGTCCGGGCCGGCGGCGCCGGTGATCCTCGAAGCCTACTCGGACGAGCGGTCGACGGACAGGGACAAGGCGGGCGTCGTCTACCCGCGCGTCGTGATGTATTTCGCGCCGCGCGTGACGCAGGAGACCGGCGGGCAGTTTCTGCAGATCCGGTGGCGCAAGGCGCCGGGGGCCGAGTGGCAGCTTGGGCCGTTCCTGCCGGTCGATGCGCTCTACGCCCACACGGGGCGGCTGGTCGAGGGCGAGACCTACGACGTGCAGGCGCGCACCATCGACGCCGAGGGCCGCTCGCAGGGCTGGGTCACGCCGACCGAAAGCCCGCTGCTCGCGAGCATCGCCGCGCCGATTGCCGACGTGGTAGCGTTCACGGCGACGGCCACGAGCCGAGAGGTGCGGCTGGCGTGGGAGTGGGAGAAGCTGCCCGAGCAAGACCTGGCGGGCTTCGTGATCCGGCTGGACAGCACCGGCCCGGCGACATGGGAAGGCGGCACCGAGGTCGCCCGGCCAGGCAAGGACGCGCGGTCGCTTGCCCTGCCGCCCGTGGCCGGCACCTACTTCATCAAGGCCTTCGGAAACGACGGCGGCGAGAGCGTCAACGCTCTGTCGGCGGTGGTCACGCCGGAGCAGGTAGCCTTTCAGGAGAGCGACTTCGGCACGGCGCTGCAGGAGGCATTCGAGAACAGCTCGTTTGCCGATCTCTTGGGCGACTACGACTTCGCGGAAGCCGAGATCGCCGACGTGATCGCGGCGGCGCAGGAGGCCATCAGCCGGGCGACGCTCGTGAATACCGAGCAGATCGAGGACACCGCCGACCAGTTGCGAGTGGATCACGACGAGCTCGACAGCGTGGTGGTCGGGCTGGCCGGCGACCTCGCGTCGGCGCAGATCACGCTGGGCACGAAAGTCGACGCTGACGGCGCGGTGTCGGCCATCAACGCGGCGGTCTCGGCGGAATACCCGAGCATCGAGGGCATGGCCACAGCGCTCGCGCAGGCCGAGACGGACCTGATCGCCAAGGTGGACTCGGCGGGCGCGATTTCGGCGGTCGAAAGCGAGGTGTCGGCCACCTACGGCTCGCTGACCGCGTGGGCGAGCGCGACGCAGTTGGCGAAGGCTACGCGCGACGAACTGCTGAGCGGCTACATCTGGCGGGTCAACGGCGGAAGCATGAACCTCGTCAGCGTCTCGGACGTAGACAGCAACGGTGTAGCATCGGCGCCGACCGTGACGGCCGAGATCGAGGCCGACTACGTCCGCCTGACCGGCTTTACCCAGATCGACACGGCGGTGGTTGAGGATTTGGCAGCCAGCACCGCCTTTCTCGATGCGCTGTTCGTGGACACCGCGCAGATCAACAATGCCGCCGTCGAGACGCTCAAGATCGCGGGGAACGCGGTCACGGTGCCGGTCTACGCCGAGGGGTCTCAGATTTCGGGCACCGGATCGTTTCGGGGCGCGGTGTCGGCGTTCATCGGCGGCATCGTCGATCCCCTCGTTGTCTACGACATCCTCGTCATCTGGAACTTCAAGCACGGCTACACGACGGGCGTCGAACAACAGTGGGGCTACCAGGTGCTGTTCAACGGCGTCGTGCAGGAGGAGCGCGACGGCATGATCTTCGGGAACGACTACCCCACGGGCATGCACCTGATCGAGACGATCCAGGGCGGGCTGGGCGAGGTGCCAAGCGTGCAGATCAAGTGGAAGGGCGCGAACAGCGACCTGACCTGCCGGGGGCGCGTCGTGTTAATCGCGGTGCAGCGATGACGAAGGTCTACTGGACACTCTACGATGAGGCGACCGGGGCGATCCAGTCGACCGGGCACGCTCCGGCCGGCCATGTGCCGCCCGAGGGGCCGATTGGCATGGGCATGGCGATCCTGCATCGCAGGAGCGACCCCGACATGCAGCGGGTCAGCAAGGGTCGGCTGGTGCTCAGGCCCAAGCGCGAGCGGGACGCAGTGGCCGACCTCGACTGGCGCACAGCCGTCAACCGCGAGCGTGATCGGCGGATCGAGGCCGGGATGACGTTCGACGGCGTGCGGTATCAGACCGACCGCGCCAGCCGGGACCGGATCGCCAAGGCCGCCCGGCGCGAAAGCGGGCGGGAGAGCAGCATCGACTGGATCGCCGCAGACAACCGTCGCGTGCAGATGGACTGGCAGACGTTCGCCGCCTTCGCGGATGCCGTCGAGGACCACGAACGCGACCACATCCTCGCCGCGCGCGCCCTGAAAGACATCGCTCCGGCGGATCGCCCCGCCGACCCGACAGACGACGCCCATTGGCCGTGAGGCACTAGATGACGACAGTCCAACAGCAGATCGACGACCTGACGACGAGCGTGAACGCCCTTGTCGCGGCCGTGAACGTGCGGATCAACACGCTCGACGGCTACGTGACGACGACCGGCGCCAGCGCCACCGACGCGCAGGATGCGCTCGACGCCTTCGAGGACGTGTGGCTCGGGGCCGCCGCAACCGCGCCGACCGCGACGGCGAACGGCACCGCCCTCGCGGCGGGGATGGCTTACTACAACACGGCCGACGACGCGCTTAACGTCTACTCGGGTAGCGAGTGGGTCGCGCTCGGGATCACCAACACCGTGCTGTCGGGGAGCGGAGCGCCGGCGAGCGGGACCGGCAACGACGGCGACTTCTACATCGACACTGACGCGGATGAAATCTACGGGCCGAAGGCG
>CAZUVG010000215.1:0-5586 GCA_964623765.1 uncultured Roseicyclus sp. | reverse complement strand
GAGGGGGGCTGTGGCGGCGCAACATGTGGGGCCGGGGGGTGGCTTGTCAATGCGCGGCGGAGCGGGGCCGAAGGGCGCCCTGCCGCGTGCTCCCTGGCCTCCGGGCAGGCCCCCGGGGGCGCCATCCGCGGAACCGCGTGCGGCCCCCTCCGGCTTCAGGGGAGGATTGGATGTCGTGGCGATCCGGCGGGGCCGCGCGCCGGGCCTGCTTCGGCTGGCCGCTTGCCCGGGCCGTCGGTGACGGGTTCCTGCGGTTCAGGCTAGGGCCACCGTCCCGCCGGGGCCGCGCACGACGCGGCCTGCCATCTCCAGCACCGCGAGGGCCTGCGCGACCTCGCGCGCCGGTCGCCCGAGATCGCGGATGAGCGCGTCCTCGTCGAGCTGGCTTGCGCCGAGCCGTCCCAGGATGCGCGCCTCGAGACCTCCGCCCTCGCCGGACGTTGCGGCGCCGGACGCCGGCCCGGTCATCGTGTCGCCTCGCGTGGCCGCGGCCGCGGCAGGGCGTTCGCGCCGTGCCGGGACCGGGGCGCGGCCGGCGGCCCTTGCATCCTTGCCGTCCTGTGGGACCGCGCCCTGCGCGGCGCGACGAGGTCCCCCGCCGCGCGATCCGCTGGCTGGGATGCCGGGTGCCGCGCTGCCTACGGCTCTCCCGTGGCCAAGGCTGCCCCCCGCGGCCTCGTCGGCCTGCACCGCCGCGTGCACGGTATCCGGCCCGGGGCGCGGGGTGATTCCCATCGCGGCGAGCGCCTCGACCACGTCTTCCGACCCGCGCACGAGCGTCGCGCCGTCGCGCAGGAGCAGGTTGGCGCCCGAGGCGCGGCTGTCCAGCGGATGGCCCGGCACGGCCATGACCTCGCGCCCCTGTTCGAGCGCCATGCGGGCCGTGATGAGCGAGCCAGACCGCGCAGCAGCCTCGACGACGATGACTGCCTGCGCCAGCCCCGAGACGATCCGGTTGCGCCGCGGAAAATGCCGTCCCTGCGGTTGCAGGCCGAATGGCATCTCGCTGAGCCTCAGGCCCGACGCCGCGATCCGGGTCGCGAGATCGGCGTTCTCGGCCGGGTAGATCACGTCGAGCCCGCCCGCATGGACCGCGATGGTGCCGGTATCGAGCGCCGCGCCATGCGCGATCGCGTCGATCCCGCGTGCGAGCCCCGAGACCACGACGAACCCCGCCTCGCCGAGGTCGCGGGCGAGCCTCCGTGCCATCCGCGCGCCCAGGGCCGAGGCGTTGCGCGTGCCGACGATGGCGACCGCGGGCCGCGTTCCCGTTTCGGTCCGGCCGAGCGCCCAGAGCACCGGCGGCGCGTCGGAGAGTTGCGCCAGTGCCGCGGGGTAGGCGGGATCGCCGAGGCAGAGCATCCGCGCCCCGGCGCGAGTCGCGTCCCGAAGCTCGGCCGCGGCCACATCCTCGGGGCAGGGCGCGTAGTCCGTGACACCCGCGCCGCGCGCGATGTCGGGCAGGGCAGCCAGCGCCGCGGCGGCGGTTCCGTGCTCGGCCATGAGCCGCAGGTATGTCGCGGGTCCCACCCGGCGCGAGCGCACGAGACGCAGCCGCATCAGCCGATCCTGCGCGTCCTCCGCCGGGGGCGGGGCGTAGCCGAGCGGCGGTTCGGCGAAGCCGGGGTCGGGCCAGGAGGTCATGGCGCAGCCTAGGCCTCGAATGGTTAACGGTCTCTTACCGCGGCCTGCGGCCGACGTCCGAGGGCTGCATGTGCCAGCGCGGCAAGCCAGAGCATCGCGCCAAGCCCGGTCATCGGCAGCACGACGAACGCCGACAGCCCCGGTGGCGCTTCGGGCAGCAGCGGCAACACGGCCCATGCCGACAGGGGCAGAACGGCAAGGCAGGCGTAGCTTCGAGCCGCTGGCGGCGTGGGCGCGGGTGCCGCCGTTCCGCGCATCCGCCAAAGCGCCCAGAGCGTCGCGCCGACCATGGCCCCGAGGCCGATCGCCGCGGGGCCCGCGGACCACGCCTGCGCCAGGGCTGCAGGCAGGGCCAGGACCCCGGCGGCGAGCGCGTCCGCCCGGCCCGGCACGAAGCGCGCCCACGGGCGATCCGCGAGCCATGCCCCCGCGATCAGCAACAGCCCCGACAGCACCGCAAGTCGGGCGAACTCTCCGGGTGGCGGGAGTGTCATGAATGCGTCCTCGGCATAGAAGATCCTGCCCCAGCATGCCCAGGTCAGGCCCGTCAGGATCATGGCGGCCATCGTCGCCGTCGGGCCCCGGCGGCGCATGAGCCGCGGCAGGACGACCCAACCGATCCCGAAGGTGACGAGCATGTGCCAGCCAAGGCTCGGCCAGAACCACGAGATCGGTGGCGCCTCGTGGACGAGGGGTATCGCGGTGCCCTCGATCAGCCAGCCGAGGATCGCGCCGGACAGCACCAGCCCTTCCCATCCTC
This sequence comes from uncultured Roseicyclus sp., assembly GCA_964623765.1. GTDB lineage: Bacteria > Pseudomonadota > Alphaproteobacteria > Rhodobacterales > Rhodobacteraceae > Roseibacterium. The sequence goes on along the minus strand of CAZUVG010000215.1, from coordinate 3,182 downwards.
GGGCTGCCGAGCCCCACATGGCGACCCGCGCGACATAGGCGAAGGCGGCGTAGAAGAGGAGGAGCTCAACGAGTGCCCGTGCCGCGCCGGGCGTGCCGGGCACGAGGCTGGCGACAGGCCCCTCGTTGAGGAAGACCAGTTCCGAGAAGACGAGCGCGACCGTTCCGCCCCCGAACGCCGCACCGAGCCGTGCCGCGGCACCGGCGACGAACCGGCGCAGGCCTCCGCCCAACGCGCCGCGCGCAGTGGTTTCAGGCGGCCGAGCCACCCACCGTCAGCCCGCCGATCATCAGCGTGGGCTGTCCCACGCCCACGGGCACCCACTGGCCGTTCTTGCCGCAGTTTCCCATGCCGGGATCGAGCGCCATGTCGTTGCCGATCGCGCGCACGTTCTGCAACGCCGTCGCACCGTCCCCGATCAGGGTCGCGCCCTTGACCGGCGCACCGACCTTGCCGTCCTTCACGCGGTAGGCCTCCGTGCAGCTGAACACGAACTTGCCGTTGGTGATGTCGACCTGCCCGCCGCCGAAGCCCACTGCGTAGACGCCGTCCTTCAGGTCGGCGAGGATGTCCTTCGGATCGGCGTCGCCGCCCAGCATGTACGTGTTGGTCATCCGCGTCATCGGCGCATGCGCGAAGCTTTCGCGCCGCCCGTTTCCGGTGGCCTCGACGCCCATGAGGCGCGCGGACTGGCGGTCCTGCATGTAGCCCACGAGAACGCCGTCCTCGATCAGCGTGGTGCTGTGCGCAGGCGTGCCCTCGTCGTCGACGGTGATCGAGCCGCGGCGGTCGGGGATCGTGCCGTCGTCGAGCACGGTGACGCCGGGCGCGGCGACCCTCTGGCCCATGAGCCCCGCGAAGGCCGACTGCTTCTTGCGGTTGAAATCGCCCTCGAGCCCGTGGCCCACGGCCTCGTGCAGGAGGATGCCAGGCCATCCGGGGCCGAGGACCACGTCCATCACGCCCGCGGGCGCGGCCTCGGCCCGGAGGTTAACGACCGCGATCCTGAGCGCCTCGCGCGCCGCGCCCTCCCAATGGGCACGGTCGAGAAGGCCCGTCATCCCGATACGCCCGCCGCCCCCGGCCATGCCCGATTCGCGGCGGCCGTTCTCCTCCACGATCACCGAGACGTTGAGGCGCACCATCGGGCGTATGTCGGAGACACGCGCGCCGTCGGGTCGCAGGATCACGACCTCCTGGTGTGAGGCCGAAAGACTGGCGCTGACCTGCACGACGCGCGGATCGAGGTCGCGGGCGAAGGCGTCGATCTCGCGCAGGGTGTCGAGCTTCACGCCGAATTCGGCGTCTGACATCGGGTCGGCATCGGTATAGAGATGCGCGTTCGTCCGTGCAGGTCCCTCGGCGAGCGCGCTGCCGCCGTCGCCAACCGCCAGCCGAGCGGTCTCGGATGCGCGCAGGAGCGCTGCCTCCGAGATTTCCGTGGAATGCGCGTAGCCCGATACGTCGCCGCGCACGGCCCGCAGGCCGAAGCCCTCGGCCGCGTCGTAGCTCGCGTTGCGCACCCGGCCATCGTCGAAAACGAGGGCCTCCGACCGACGGCGTTCGAGAAAGAGTTCCCCGTCCTCCGCCCCGTCTGTCGCGGCACGGAGGATCCGCAGTGCCGCGGCCTCGTCGAGATGGGTGTCGAAGGGACGGAAAGGGCTGGACATGAGCGGGCTCCGAGGCGATTGAGGACGCGAAAAATGATCTGGGTCAAGTTTCGGCCGGGTGAGACATTTTTGACCAATGTCTTGGCGCATCCGTAGCTATATGGTCCGGTCAGCTTGGAACGCAACGGTTGGCCGGACGAGGGGCCGAAGGCATGGAAACATGCCCGGCGAGGCGGCGACCGGCACATGACGGGACACGGAATATCGCATGGCACTTCGCAAGAAGACACGCGGCCTTTCGGCCGCAATTGGCGCAAGTCTCGCGGGTCTGACGGCCGGCGCGGTCTCGGCCCAGACGCAGGGAATGCGCGAGGGGCTCGAAATCATCGGCGCACCGGAGCCGGGCGCGATGGGCTTCCAGCCGGGCGTGACCTCGCTGGCGCAGGACATCCGGGCGCTCGACACTCTGCTCCTCGTCATCATCACGGCGATCGTGGTCTTCGTGCTGGCACTGCTCCTCTGGACGATGGTGCGCCATAACGAGCGCGCGAACCCGAACCCCGCCTCGTTCACGCATAACACGAAGATCGAGGTGACGTGGACGGTCGTGCCGCTCCTGATCCTCGTCGTGATCGGCGCGTTCTCGCTGCCGGTCCTGTTCCGCCAGCAGACCATCCCGGCGGCGGACGTGGTGGTGAAGGCCACTGGCTACCAGTGGTACTGGGGCTACGAGTATCCCGAGCACGGCATCGACTTCCTGTCGATCATGCTGGCCGAGGACCAGCTGGCCGAATACGGATACACCCGCGACGAGTACCTGCTGGCCACCGACGCCGCCATGGTCGTGCCGACGGGCCAGACGGTCGTGGTTCAGGTCACGGCGGCCGACGTGATCCACTCCTGGGCGATCCCGGCCTTCGGCGTGAAGCAGGACGGCGTGCCCGGCCGCCTCGCAGAGCTTTGGTTCGAGGTGGAGCCGGGGCAGGAAGGCGTCTATTTCGGCCAGTGCTCGGAGCTGTGCGGCTCGGGCCATGCATACATGCCGATCACCGTCTTCGCCGTGACGCCCGAGGAATACGACGCATGGCTCGCCGGCGAGGCGCAGGAATTCGCCTCCGTCGGCGGCATGCGTGCGCCGCGGACGCTGGAACTGGCCTCGGCGGAGTGAGGTTGAACGGGATTGGCCCCGTTTCCAAGTGACGGCGGGGCACATCCCGCCTCCACGCAAGCTGACAGGACGGCCGAATGACCGACGCCACCACCAACACGATCCCCGAGACAGGCGCCCCCGAGGCGCGGTTCGGGGACTACGTGCTTCTTCTGAAGCCGCGGGTGATGTCGCTTGTCGTCTTCACGGCGCTCGTGGGGCTGCTGGTGGCGCCGGGGCCGATCTCGCCCATGGTCGGCTTCACCGCGATCCTGTTCATCGCGCTGGGCGCGGGCGCCTCGGGCGCGCTCAACATGTGGTACGACGCCGACATCGACGCCGTGATGGCCCGCACGGCGCTGCGTCCGATCCCGCGCGGCAAGGTGACGCCGGACGAGGCGCTGACCCTGGGGGCGGTGCTGTCC
>CAZUVG010000214.1:0-5612 GCA_964623765.1 uncultured Roseicyclus sp. | reverse complement strand
ACGTGTCGAATGATGGCTCTCGGACGGACTTGCCGAATTTGGCGAACTACACAGACATATTGACGATGACGGCGACGATCGAACCTATGGTCGCCGGCAGGAGCGCGGCGCGCCGGGCCGATCCGGCAGTCCGGCGTGCCGATTACGAGCAGGCGCTGCGCTTCTACCTCTCCCGGCCCCGCGGTCTGATCGACCGTATCCTGTTTCTGGAGAATTCCGGCGCCGATCTCGGGTCGCTCCGGCAGATCGCCGATACGGAGAACCCGCGCGATATCCCGGTCGAGTTCTTCCAGGCGGTTTCCGACTGCCCGCCCGAATACGGAAAGGGCCATGCCGAACTGCTGCTCATGGACCGCGCCTATCGCGCGCACATGGCGGATGCGGAGCCCCGGACGCGGTTCTGGAAGGTGACGGGGCGCATCACGATCCCGCAGATCGAAGCCCTGATCCAAACCGCCCCGGACGGCGCCGACATCCATATCGACATGCGGCTGGTCCTGTCGATCCTGCGCTCTTTTGGCCGGGATCGCTGGGCGGACACGCGGGTCTTCGCCGTCACGCCCGAAGGATACCGCAGATACCTGCTCGGCCTGCACGAGACCGTCGGGACGCCGGGGAACACGCATGTCCTCGAGCTCGCGCTGTTCCCCCGGCTTCCGGAGGCCTGGCGCGCGGGCCAGGCCGTCGCGCCGCGCTTCCGGGTCCAGCCGCGCTTCCAGGGTGTGGGCGCGACCTCCCTGAAGCGCTACGATGCCTTCCCCGAGCGCGTCAAGGGCACCATCCGCGCGGTGTCGCGCCGGGTTCTGCCGGGTCTCTGGCTGTAGCGTCGGCGAAAGCTACGACAACGCGTTGGCGGAGACGATCAACGGGCCGTTCAAGGCCGAGGTCATCCACCGCCGAGGGCCTTGGCGCAGCTTCGAGGCCGTGGAATACGCGACGCTCGAATGGGTGGACTGGTTCAACAACCGCCGTCTCCTCGAGCCCATCGGGAACGTCCCGCCAGCCGAAGCCGAGGCGAGCTTCCATGCCGCTCTGGAAACCGAACCCATGGCCGCGTAACTAACCAAAATCAGTCTCCGGCAAACCCGGCGCGGTTCAGACCGCTTCCGCCGCCTGCCACCGACGGCGGTCTAGCCGGATGAACGCGGCCCCGGCATGCCGTTCAGGCCGCGCCTCGTATCGCCGCGGCGCCAGCAGCCGTGGCGCCGTCTGACCGGAAAGCTTCGAACGGGCTCGAAAGACCGTCGGCGCTGGCCCGCAGCGTCTCGCAGCTGTCGGCGACGCGGGCGGCGATCGAAGCGTTTGTCTGAGTGACCGAGTCGATGGAGTCGAGCGCCTTCTTCACCTCCTCGATCGACATAGACTGCTCCTTGGCCACGGTGGCTGCCGCCTCGATCTCCGTCGAGACCGCCGCCGCACTCTCGCGGATGCGCTCGAGCGTCTCGCGGGTCTTGCCGAAGAGGACCGATCCCTCGTCGACATAGCCGTTCGAGCGGCCGATCTTGTCGCGGATCGTCTCCGTCAGTTCGGCCGCGCGCTTGGCCAGCGATGCGACCTCCGTCGCGACCACCGCGAAACCCTTTCCCGCCTCTCCCGCCCGCGCGGCCTCTACCGAGGCATTGAGCGCCAGCAGGTTGGTCTGGAAGCTGATATCCTCGATGTCGGTCGTGATGCGCGTGATGTCGGTGAAGCCTGCCTTGATCCGCTCCATCGCGCCGGCGGCCTGTTCGGCGGCTTCCAGTCCACCCTCGGCGCGGGTCTTGTTGCCCTTGCTCGCCTCGATCGCGCGCTGGAACCCCTCCGTGTTCTCGCGGACGGATTCCGCCAACGCCGTGACGGCGGCGTTGGACTGCTCCACCGCCGCCGCCTGCCCCTGCGCCCGGTGGCTCAGGTCGTCGGCCAGTTGCGAGACGTCGCGCGTGAGGCGCAGCACCTCCGAGGCGTTGCCGCGCACGCCGTCGAAGACCTGCTCGATCCTCTCGCCCATGGCGTTCAGGGCGCCGCGCTGCTGCTCGAACTTCTCGGGGAAGGGCGGGGCGACGCGGGCAGAGAGGCGCCCGGCGCCGAAATCCTCGATCACCGCGCCCAGCTTGCCGAACGCCTCCACCCGGTCGGCGTGTTCGGCCTGCGAATAGCCGTAGCTGACCGCCTCGACGTCGATCAGGATGGCGCGCATGGCCGGAATGAAAAGGTGATCCTTCGCCCGACGACGCCCGAAGCGTCCCGTGACCTCCATCAGCGTCCGGACGATCAGTCGGGCGGCCTGCGAATACATGGACATGAAGTAAATGCCAGGGAGACCGATCCGGTAATGCACTGCCCCCACGCGACTGGCCGATTCCCGGTAGTCGTCCGTGAAACGGCCGGTGAATAGCTTCTCCCAGTGGGCGATCTGCTTGCGCCTGGCCGAGGCCATCTGTGCCTCGTCGTCGAAGAAGCCGCGGAGTTCGGGGTCGCCCTGCACTTCGGCGTAGAACTCGTCGAGCATTCCGCCGAGCCGTGGCGCGACGAGATCCCAGATCTCGGAGAGATGCGCGATCAGCTCGGCATCGATGCCGAAGCGCCGGTGGAACTCGCGTTGCATGTCCATGAATCGGGGTCCTCGCGGCTTCGGAACGGCCACGGCATACACGCGATTCCCTTTTCGATCGGTTTACGCCCCGTCAGGATCGTCCCGAAGCGCCAGCGTCCGCGCCCGCAGCCACGCCATGAACTCGCGGGGCTTAGCGATCCGGTCGCGCCACTGGTCGGGTGTGATCGGGGGGCCGATGACCGGCGCCTGCGGCGTGTCGAAACTGTGCACGACCTCGTGGATCAGGAGGCCCTGCCGCAGAACCGGTGAAATGCGATTGGCCACTTGATACCAGCGCGAGTTGGACCCGGTGAAATGGCAGGGCACCACCGTCGCGCCGGAACTTCGGATCATCTTGGCGGTAAAGACGTTCCACTCGCCCTCGATGGCCGGGCCGAACATCGTCTCGGAGGCCGCGACGGAGCCCGAGGGAAACAGGGCGATCAGGCCGCGCGCCTTCAGGTGCTCCATCGCCTCGGCGCGCATCGACAGCATCTTGGCCTGCGCGTCGGGCTCGTGCGGGAACGGCACCGGGATCATGAAGCTCGCCGCGCTCTCGTCGAGGCCGGTCAGAAGCGCGCGGGCGAGGATGCGGTAGTCGGGCCGCCGCCGCCCGATCAGATCGGCCAAAATCATCCCGTCCACCAGACCGTGGGGATGGTTGGCGACGAGAACCACGGGCCCCTCGGCGGGAATGCGGTCGAGCTGATACTGCGGGGTCTGCAGGTCGATTCCCATGACCCGCAACGTCGCCGGCCAGAACTCCTGCCCCTTGAACTCGCCCAGCCTCTCGAACTGGCGCACGCGGCGCAGGATCGTGATCTTGCCGGTCAACCACTCGATCGTCTTGATCGTGCCGCGCAGCCAGGGATTGGGAAAGGTATTCGCGTAGGTCAGGGAGCGCCGGTCGTAGACATGGCGGCCGCCCTTACGCATGAGGGCCGGTCCCGGGGCCGAAATGTTACGCTGGCTGGTATCCGTCACGCGCCTTCGTCCCATGCCGTCGGTAAGTGGCCCGCCTTGTCTCAGGTCTCTTCGCCGAAGCGGTCGGCCACGAGCGCCTCGAGCGCGTCGGCCAGGTGCTGCGCCTCGTGGCCAGTGGTTTCGACCTCAATAGTGGTTCCCATGGAAGCTGCCAACATCAAAAGCCCCATGATGGAATCCCCGGCGGCGCTCAGCCCGTCGCGCCGCACCACGGCGGCGGCATCGTGCGCCTCCACCACCTCGACGAAGCGCGCGGCGGCGCGGGCGTGCAGGCCCTTGACGTTCACGATCTCCAGTTCGCGGGTGACGCTGGCATCGCCTGTCATTCGCTCGATCCGTCGAAACTGTTGATGTAGCGCCGGCCGGCCTCGGCGGCGCGGCGCACGGCCTCGTCCACGGCCAGATGGCGGCTCTTGGCGAGCTTGATCATCATGGGGAGATTCACCCCCGTCAGGATGCGCCGGTCCGACGGCCGACAGGCGAGCAGGCTGAGGTTCGATGGCGAGCCGCCGTACATGTCGGTCACCACGACCACCCCGGACCCGTCGTCCACGGAGTCGGCAGCTTCGCAGATCTCGGATGTCCGGGCGGCGCGGTCGTCCTCGGCGCCGACCGGGATGGCGATCATCGCCGCCTGCGGTCCCACGACATGCTCCGTGGCACGCTTCAGTTCGGCGGCGAGCCCCCCGTGAGCCACGATGACGATCCCGATCACCTTGCCAGGCCTCTCGATCCCATGAGCCGGTCCGCCCGGGCCGTCAACCGGGTGCCGGAGCGCCGCCCGGCTGGACGGGCGCGCGTCGCTGTTCGACTTCCCGATGCCTCTTAGACACCTGCCATCCGCCCTCCGCAAGGTCGTCGGAGAGCTTTTCGGCCAGCGCCACAGAGCGATGCCTGCCCCCGGTACAGCCGAGCGCCACGGTCAGGTGGCTCTTGCCCTCGTCGCGGAAGGCCGGAAGCAGGAGGTCCAGCATCTCCCGGAGCTTCCGCTCGAACGGCGCGAGGCGCGGATCGCCCTCGATGTAGCCGCGCACCTGCGGGTCGCGGCCGTCATGGGGCCGCAGGTCCGGCTCCCAGTGCGGGTTGCGCAGGAAGCGGCAGTCGAAGACGAGGTCCGCGCCCGTCGGAAGTCCGCGGCGATAGGAGAAGGACATGACCGTCACGGTCAGCTTCGCGCCCCCTTCCTGCGCGAAGAGCCGCGCGACCTCGGCGCGGAGCTCGTGCGGCGTGAGCGCGGAGGTGTCGAGAAGGACCGAGGCGCGATGACGGAGCGGGCCGAGGAGGTCCAGTTCGCGCGCGATGCCGTTGGCAGGGTCGTCGTCAGGCGCGAGCGGATGGCGCCTGCGCGTCTCGGAATAGCGCCGCTGCAGCGTGTGCGCGTCGCAGTCGAGGTAGAGCAGGTCCGCCTCGAGGCCCGGCGTTGCCACGAGACGCTCGTATTCCGTCACGAGCCGACGTGCGGAGAAGTCGCGGTTGCGCGCGTCGGTGCCGAGCGCAAGCGGGCGTTCGGGCGGCGGCCCCTCCAGAAGCCGCGGCAGCAGGCTGAGCGGCAGGTTGTCGATGGCCTCGAAGCCCAGATCCTCGAGCGCGTTGATGGCGGTCGTGCGCCCCGCGCCGGACGGGCCGGTGACGAAGACGATGCGCGCAGGGCCCTGCGCCCCCGCAGCCTTCGCCCCGCCGTTCTCGCGATCCTCCACTCAGGGTTCCTCCCGTCCGTGCCGAAGCATGTGCACGAGTGCGGCGGCGAGTGTCGGGTGACCGGCCCCGAGGATCAACGGCCGCGCCGCGGCGCCCACGGTGACCATGCGTCGCGGGGGCAGGCGGTCGGGCTCGGGACGATCGAGGTCGACGGCCAGCGCGAGTGCCGCGCGGCCGCAGACCGCGCCGGCGCGCAGCAGGCCGAGGCCGCGGGACTCGACCAGATCCGGCGCGGCGTCGGGGCGCTGAAGGAAGGGTGCGTCGCCCGTCTCTACCCAGATCCCGTCATCGGAGATCAGGACCCCGCCCCTCTCCATCATCTCGAGCGCGAGCCGCGACTTGCCGGAGCCGGGCGCAC
>CAZUVG010000213.1:0-5621 GCA_964623765.1 uncultured Roseicyclus sp. | reverse complement strand
ATCGTCGTCGTCCGCTTCGGCGAGAAGTACAAGCAGTGGAACGCGGCCTTCGACGCGGGCTATGCCGCGGCGCTCGGCACGCCGCTGGTCGTGCTGTCCATGCCCGAGCACCAGCATGCGCTGAAGGAGGTCCACGCCGCCGCGCAGGCCGTGGCCGAGACGCCCGAGCAGGTGGTGGACATCCTGCGTTACACCCTGACGGGAAAGCTGCCGGGCTGATCCTGCGGGCTGGCCAACAAGCCGGGATCGCGGCATGATCCTGACCCAGAGCGGCGCCCCGATCCGCGCCGCCGGGTACCAGGTGCAGGGACAATGCTTAAGGAATTCAGGGACTTCATCGCGCGCGGCAACGTCATGGACATGGCCGTTGGCATCATCGTGGGCGCGGCGTTCACGGCAATCGTGACCTCGTTCGTGGGCGATCTCATCAACCCCGTCATCGCGATCTTCACGGGCGGGATCGACTTCTCCGGCTGGTTCTACGCCCTCGACGGCGAGGGCTACGCCTCGCTCGCGGCGGCGCAGGAGGCCGGGGCGCCTGTCTTCGCCGTGGGCAACTTCGTGATGGCGCTGATCAACTTCATGATCGTCGCCCTCGTCGTCTTCCTGCTGGTGCGGACCGTCAACCGCATCAAGGACCGCTACGCCGAACCGCCGAAGCCCGCGGCCGAGGAACCCGAGGGCCCGACGGAGCTTGATATCCTGATCGAGATCCGGGACGCGCTGAAGAAACCCTGAGGGACCGGAGGCACCATGGCCGCATCTCCACCTGTCTGCGACTTCGGCTGGAAGGCGCCGGACTTCGACCTGCCCGCGACCGACGGCAACCGGTATTCCCTCGACGATCTGCGGGGGGCGAACGGGCTCGTGGTGGCGTTCGTCTGCAATCATTGCCCCTTCGTCCTCGCCATCGTGGACCGGATGGTCCGCGACGCGCGGGAACTGTTCGACCATGGCGTGGGCTTCGCCGCGATCTGTTCCAACGACGCCCAGGCCTATCCCGAGGATGGCTTCGAGAAGATGGCGGACATGGCGCGCGAGAAGCGATTCCCGTTCCCTTACCTCCGCGACGAGGACCAGTCCGTCGCGCGCGCATGGGGCGCGGCCTGCACGCCGGATTTCTTCGGCCTGAACGCGGATCTCGAACTGCAATACCGCGGGCGGCTGGACGCTTCGCAGCGCAACGTGGGCCGTGACGACCTGCCGCGCGACCTGTTCGACGCGATGGTGAAGGTCGCGCGGACGGGGCACGGGCCCGCGGATCAGGTGCCGTCGATGGGATGCTCGATCAAGTGGAAGGCCGCGTGACAGCGCGGAACGCGCCTAGACCACGAAGCCAAGCGCCAGGAAGGTCGCGAAGCCGCCCAGGATCGCCCAGATCGGGTTGCCCGTGACGTATCCGATGCCGAGCGTCGCGGCGGCGGCGACGATGCGCGCTGGATCGTAGGCTTCCCCCGCCTCGCGGGGCCAGAGCACCAGCGGCGCGACCAGCGCGGGCAGGATCGCGACCGCGGTGTAGCGCAGGTGGCGCAGGAGCCAGTCGGGAAGCTTCCGGTCCCCGATGAGGCCGAGGAAGGAGAAGCGGATGAGGAAGGTCCCCGCGCCCAGCAGGGCCACGACCGTCCAGACCTGCGCATCGGTATAGTTCATGCGCGGCGCTCCTCCGAGCGGCGTGTCATCCGCCGCTCGACCTCGGCGCCCGCGATCATGCCGGACAGGCCCGCGACGAGGAGGCCCGTGTTCCACGGCAGACCCGCCAGAAGCAGCGCCGCCCCGGTGGCCGTCGCCGCGGCGGCCACGTGCGCCCGCGTGCGGAGCGCCGGGGCCACGAGCGCCAGGAAGGTGATCGGCACCGCGAAGTCGAGACCCCAGTCCGTCGGGATCGCCGACCCGAGGATCGCGCCCGCAAGCGTGGCGGCATACCACAGCGGCACGATCGGCACGCATGTCCCGAAGAAGAAGGCGACGCGCGCCGGCAGCGGCAGGGGCGGCGGCATCTCGAAGCGGCGCGCGGCCAGCGCATAGGTCTGGTCGACGTTCATGTAGGCCACGAGGGCCCGCTGCCAGACGGGTGCCGCCCCCAGATGCGGTGCGAGGGCGGCGGAATACATCGCCATGCGCAGGTTGACCGCGAGCGCCGAGGCCACCGCGATCAGGACCGGCGCGTTCTCCGTCATCAGCTGGAGCGCGGCGAATTGCGAGGCGCCCGCGATCACGAGGAAGGAGAAGCCCATCACCTGCGCGAGGTTCAGCCCGGCCTCCGTGCCCACGACCCCGAAGAGCGCGCCGAAGGGCACGACGACGATCGTGAACGGCAGAGAATCGCGTATGCCGTGCCGGAAGGCGCGGCGCGTGTCGGGGGGCATGGGGGATCCTTTCGGGCTTCCGCCGGACGGGGTAGACCGGGCGCGGGCGGGATGCAATCGGGCGCCTCCGCCGCGGGGGGCGGCAATGGGATCGGAGCGATGACGGGACACCAAAGACCGCTCGCGGTCGTGCTGGCAGGCGGGGCGGGGACGCGGATCGGCGGGCGCAAGGCCTTCGTCGATCTCGCCGGACGGCCGCTCATTGCGCACGTGATCGCGCGGCTCGAACCGCAGGTCGAGGGGCTCGCCGTCAACGCCGCGCCCGATCCGGGCTTCGATCCCTTCGGGGTGCCGGTGCTGCCAGATGCGGAGGCGGGTCAGGGGCCGCTCGGCGGCATCCTCGCGGCCATGCGCTGGGCAGAGTCCCGCGGCGCGGAATTCGTCCTGACCGCCGCCGTCGACACGCCGTTCCTGCCGGACGACCTGGCAGCGGGTCTCGCTGCCGCCGAAGTGCCCGCGTCCTACGCCCGAACGCCGGGTGCGGCGCATGCCACGACAGGGCTCTGGTCGGTGGACTTCGCCGGGTCTCTCGAGGCTGCGCTGCGGGCGGGCACGCGCAAGGTGCGGAACTGGACGGATGCGGTGGGCGCGGTCGCGGTGCCCTTCGGGGACGAGGAGGCGTTCCTCAACGTCAACACGCCCGAAGATCTCGTCCGGGCGGAACGGCGGCTCGGGGGATGACCGGCTTCGACACGGTGGCGGTCGCCGACTGGTCGGCCCGCGCCGCGCCCTCTCAGGCGAAGCCGTCGAAGGACGCGATCTTCCTCGGTATCGCGCGGGACGGCTACGTCGCGACGCTCTACCAGCGGACGCGGGCGCAGGCGATGCAGAGCCTCGCGTCGCTCTGCGAGGGCGAGCTTCGGGCGGGGCGTCGGGTGCTCGTGGCCTTCGATTTCCCCTTCGCCTATCCAGAGGGCTTCGCGCGATGCGTCACCGGCAGCGACGCGCCGCTCGCGCTGTGGCAACGGCTGGCCGCCACCATCAGGGACGACGACCGCAACCGCAGCAACCGCTTCGAGGTCGCCGCCGGGCTGAACGCAAGCTTTGCCGACGAGGGTCCGTTCTGGGGGCACCCGGTGGGCGCCGAGATTCCCGGCCTGCCCTTCCGCAAGCCCGGCTACGCGGCCTTCCCCTTCGCCGAGCGCCGCCGGATCGAGACGCTGGTGCCGCGGGCGAAGTCCTGCTTCCAGCTCATGGGCGCGGGGTCCGTCGGCTCGCAGGCCCTGCTCGGGATCGCGCGGCTGGAAGGTCTGCGCGACCGCTTCGCGCAGGCGGTCGCCGTCGCGCCCTTCGAGCCGCCCGAAGCGCCGATCGTGCTCGTCGAATGTTACCCCGGGCTTTTCGCCGACGCGATCGCGGCGCGCACACGGCCGGGCGAGATACCCGACCGCGCGCAGGTTCGCGTCCTGGCCCAAGCGCTCGCGCGGCTGCCGGCCGACCGTCTCGACGCGCTCCTGCGGGAAGGCGATCCGTTCGAGGGCTGGATCCTCGGCCACGGCGCCGGGGCAGAGATCGCCGCGGCGCTGCCCTGATCACTGCAGGTCGGAAAACGCCTCCTGCATCCGGGCGACGGCCTCCTCCACCACGCTGCGGTGGGTGGCGATGTTGAAGCGGTTGAACATCTCGCCGCCCGGACCGAAGGCGGGCCCGGGGCTCACGCCGATGCGGGCGGTGTCGCGGATCCGGGCGGCGACCTCCTCCGTCGTCATTCCGGTGCCGGAGAAGTCGACCCAGGACAGGAACGTCGATTGGAGCGGCATGGACCGCACGCCCGGGATGGCGTCGATGCCGGCGTCGAAGACCTTCCGGTTGCCGTCGAGATAGGTGACGAGCTGGTCGACCCACTCGGCCCCCTCGGGCGTATAGGCCGCCTTCGTCGCCGCGATCCCCGTCGATCCAGCGCCGTAGTTCGTCATCACGAGCCGGCGGGAGTACGCCGCGCGCAGCTTCTCGTCGGAGATGATGGCATAGCCCGTGCGCAGCCCCGGCAGGTTGAACGTCTTGGAGGCGGCGTTGAGCGTGATGAGGCGATCCGCATGCTCGGGCGCGGCGACGGCCATCGGCACGTGCCGCGCGCCTTCGTAGACGATGTCGGCGTGGACCTCGTCGGAGATGACGATCAGGTCGTTCTTCGCCGCGAACTCGGCCACCGAGCGCATCTCGTCAGCGGTCCAGACGCGGCCCGAGGGGTTCTGCGGTGCGCAAAAGATCAGGACCTTTACCGACGGATCCATCGCGGCTTCGGCGGCATCGAAGTCGAGCATGTAGCGCCCGTCCTCCAGCGTCATCGGGATCTCCACGGGCCGCCGCTCCGCCCGCTCCGTCTTGAGCCGGAATTCGTGGTAGACCGGCGTGAAGAAACAGGCACCCTCCCCGGGCTCGGTGAACGTGTCGAGCACCATGGCGATGGCGTGGCCCAGACCCTGCGTCGTCACGATCCAGTCAGGCGCGATGCTCCAGCCGTGGCGCGTCTCCATCCACCAGCGCACGGCCTCGCGGTAGCCTGCGTCGTCGTAGCCGTAGCCGAAGGCGCCGTGATCGACCATGGCCTGCAGCGCCTCCAGCACCGGGGGCGCGGTGCGGAAGTCGCTGTCGGCCACCCACATCGCCAGCCCGTCAGCAGCCTCGACGCCGCAGTAGTCGGCGAGGTGATCCCACTTGATGCAATGCGTGCCGCGCCGGTCGATCTTCCGCTCGAACATGCCGTCTTCCCGTCCGTGAATGATCCCGCGACCGTATCCGTCCACGCCGCGGCTGCAAGACCCTCTTGGGTCCCTCTTCTTGCAGCACCGCCGCGCTGCGGCTAAATCGGAGACATGAAGCTGCCTATCCTCATCCATCCCGACCCGCGCCTGAAGAAGGTGGCGGATGCGGTGCCCGACATCTCGGACGATCTCAGGCAACTGGCCGACGACATGCTGGAGACGATGTACGACGCCCCCGGCATCGGGCTTGCCGCGCCGCAGGTGGGCATGGGGCATCGCCTGATCGTGCTCGACTGCGAGAAGGGGGAGGAGGCGACGCCGCGGCCCGTCGCGATGTTCAACCCCGAGATCGTGGCCTCCTCCGACGAGATTTCCGTCTACGAGGAGGGATGCCTTTCGATCCCGGAGACCTTCGCCGACGTGACCCGTCCCGCCGAGGTGACCGTGCGCTGGATGGACCGCGACGGCAATCCGTCGGAGGAGACCTTCGACGGGCTCTGGGCGACCTGCGTGCAGCACGAGATCGACCACCTGAACGGCAAGCTCTTCA
>CAZUVG010000212.1:682-5639 GCA_964623765.1 uncultured Roseicyclus sp. | reverse complement strand
GCGGCCGAGGCTGATCTTCTGCTTGGCGTCGGCGGTGAGCCCCCGCGCCTTGCGGCTCAATTCGTCCTCCATGCCGATCATTCGTGCGACCTTGGCGACGCGGTCGGCCACGACGTCGGCGGAAAAGCCCCGGTTGCGCAGCGGGAAGGCGAGATTGTCGCGCACGCTCATCGTGTCGTAGACGACGGGGAACTGGAACACCTGCGCGATGTTGCGCCCGGCGGTCGTCATGTGCGTCACGTCGGCGTCGTCGAACAGGATGCGGCCCTGGCTCGGCTCCAAGAGCCCCGAGATGATGTTGAGCAGCGTCGACTTTCCGCATCCCGAGGGGCCGAGCAGGGCGTAGGCCTCGCCGTCGGCCCAGACGTGGTTGAGCTCCTTGAGCGCGTAATCGTCCGGCCCCTTCGGCTTGGGCACGTAGGAATGGGCGAGGCCGTCGAGCGTGATCCGTGCCATTGTCTCTCCCTTCAGGCCGCCAGCGCGTAGGAGGCGGGCGCCACCAGCGCCCCGCCCTCGCCGAAGACGTAGACATGCGCCGGGTCGAGGTGGACGGTGACGGCCGCGCCGATCTGCAGGTCGCGCACCCCGTGCACGAGCCCGACCCAGCGCTCGCCGTGATGGTCGAGATGCACGAAGGTCTCCGAGCCGGTGATCTCGAACACCGCGAGCGTGGTCTCGAAGGTCATCGCATCGGCGGCGTGCGGCTCGATCTCGACATGGTTGGGCCGGAATCCGGCGGTGTAGGGGCCGTCGGCAAGCCGGGCGAGCGCGCCGCGGGCCTCGGCCGACTGGCCGTCGCCGAACAGAAGCTGCCCGCCGCGCTTCTCGATCGCGAGGAAGTTCATAGGCGGGTCGGAGAAGACGCGCGCAGTGGTGGCGTCGACGGGCTGGCGATAGACCTCCGCGGTGGGCCCGAACTGGGTGATCCGCCCCTCCCACAGCGCCGCCGTGTTGCCGCCGAGCAGCAGCGCCTCCTCCGGCTCGGTCGTGGCGTAGACGAAGATCGCGCCCGATTTCTCGAAGATGCGCGGGATCTCCACCCGCAGCTCCTCGCGCAGCTTGTAGTCGAGATTGGCCAGCGGCTCGTCGAGCAGAACGAGCCCCGCATCCTTCACCAGCGCGCGGGCCAGCGCGCAGCGCTGCTGCTGCCCGCCCGACAGCTCCAGCGGCTTGCGCCCGAGCATCGGCGTGAGCTTCATCAACTCGGCCGTCTCGCGCACCGCGCGGTCGATCTCGTCCCGCGGCTTGCCCAGGAGGCGCATCGGCGAGGCGATGTTGTCGTAGACGGTCATCGCCGGGTAGTTGATGAACTGCTGATAGACCATCGCCACGCCGCGATCCTGCACGCGCTGGCCGGTCACGTCCGCGCCGTTCCAGAGAATGCGCCCAGAGGCCGGCTTGTCGAGCCCGGCCATCAGCCGCATGAGGGAGGTCTTCCCCGCGAGCGTGGGCCCCAGCAGCACGTTCATCGTGCCGCGCTCGAGCGTCAGGTCGGTAGGGTGGATGTGGGTCTTGCCGCCCACGACCTTCGACACGCCCTCCAGCGTCAGCGTCATCCCTGTCCTCCCATTCTCCCCCGGCTCCCTGCCGGGCGAGTCATTCCGCGGCGGTCCGGGCGACTTCGGCCCGTTGTTCCGCCATGTATGCGTCGAGCGCCGCGGCCTCTTCCGCCGACAGCCTAAGCCCAAGCTTGGTGCGACGCCACAGCACATCCTCGGCGGTGCGGGCGAACTCGCGCTCCATCAGCCAGCGCACCTCGCGCCCGGTGAGCGTGGCGCCGAAGTCGCGGCCGAGATCGGCCGCCGCCTCCGCGTCTCCCAGCACGTCCCGCGCCTCGGTTCCGTAGGCCCGCACGAGCCGCCGCGCCCAGCCTTCCGTCAGGAACGGGTAGGCCGTGCGCAGCTCTGCGGTCAGCCTTTCCGCGCCCTCCACCTCGAACGCGCCGCCCGGCAGGGGCACGCCGGCCGTCCACGCGCCGCGGGACAGCGGCAGATGCGCGCCGACCCTCTCCAGCGCCCCCTCGGCCAGCTTGCGGTAGGTGGTGATCTTGCCGCCGAAGACGTTGAGCGCCGGCGCGCCGCCGCCCGTGTCGAGGCTGAGGACATAGTCGCGCGTCGCCGCAGAGGCCGATTGCGCGCCGTCGTCGTGCAGCGGGCGGACGCCGGAATAGGTCCAGACGATGTCCTCCGCCGTGACCGGCGCCTTGAAATACGTCGAGGCGAAGTCGAGCAGGTAGTCGCGCTCCTCCTCGGTGCAGATTGCCGGCGCGTCCGGGTCGCTGTGCTCGGTGTCGGTCGTGCCGATCAGGGTGAAGTCGCCCTCGTAGGGAATGGCGAAGATGATCCGCCCGTCGGTGCCCTGGAAAAAATACGCCTTGTCGTGATCGTAGAGCCTGCGCGTGACGATATGCGAGCCGCGCACCAGCCGCACCCGCTCGCCGGTGTTGCGGCGCATTCGCCCCGAGATGACATCGGCCACCCACGGACCGGCGGCGTTGACCAGCATGCGCGCGGTCAGCGCCTCGGTGCGCCCCGTCTCGACATCGCGCAGGACGGCGTGCCAGAGCGCGCCGTGCGCCTCGGCCGAGACCAGCTCGGTGCGCGTGCGGACATGCGCGCCGCGCGCCGCGGCATCGCGGGCGTTGAGCACGACGAGGCGCGAATCCTCCACCCAGCAATCGGAATACTCGAACGCCGTCTCGAAGCGGTCGTCGAGCGGCGCGCCCTCGGGCGCGCGGCGCAAGTCGAGCGTGCGCGTGGGCGGCAGCATCTTCCGCCCACCCAGATTGTCGTAGAGGAACAGGCCCAGCCGGATCAGCCAGGCCGGGCGGCGCCCCTTCATCCAAGGCATGACCGTGGAGAGCAGCCGCGCGGTGGGCGTGCGCGATTCGAAGCGCATCGCAGGATGGTACGGCAGGACGAACCGCATCGGCCACGAGATATGCGGCATCGCGGCGAGCAGGCGCTCGCGCTCGATCAGCGACTCGCGCACCAGCCGGACCTCGAAATATTCGAGGTAGCGCAACCCGCCGTGGAACAGCTTGGTCGAGGCCGAGGACGTCCCCTGCGCGAGATCGCCCTTCTCGACGAGGGTGACCGAGAGGCCGCGCCCGGCCGCGTCGCGCGCGATGCCGCAGCCGTTCACGCCGCCGCCGATAATCAGCAGATCACAATCGGGCCGGTCCCCGGTCTCGGTCATTCGAAAGCCTCCCAGCACCGACCGTGGCCAAACGCGCCCGATCTGTCAACGAGTGTGTTCGTTTGTGTTCGGCTTGGGGTGCGTTTGCCGGGCGACAGACCTGTGAGATTCTGCCGCCCGTGCCGCGAGACGCTTGCGCACCGCCCGCGCCGCCCGCCATGTTTCCGCGCGAGCAACCCGCGCCGGACCCATGACGCAGACCTTTCGCCAGCCCGAAATCCTCGAGATCGCGCGCCGCGAGGGCCGCGTGACGGTCGAGGGGCTGGCGTCGCGGTTCGGCGTCACGCCCCAGACGGTGCGGCGCGACCTCACCGAGCTTGCCGAGGCCGGCAAGCTCGAGCGGGTGCATGGCGGGGCGATCCTGCCGTCCGGCGTGACGAATATTGGCTACGCCGAGCGCCGCGCGCTGGCCGCCGAGGCCAAGACGCGGATCGGCCGCGCCTGCGCCGCCGCGATCCCCGACGAGGCCTGCCTCTTCATCGGCATCGGCACCACGACCGAGGCGGTGGCGCGGGCGCTCGTCAACCATCGCAACCTGCTCGTGGTGACCAACAACATCAACGTGGGCGCCACCCTGCTGGCGAACCCCGATTGCGAGGTCGTGGTGACCGGCGGCACGCTGCGCCGCTCCGACGAAGGGCTGACGGGACCGCTGACGATGCGAACCGTCGAGTATTTCAGGTTCGACCACGCCGTGCTGGGCTGCTCGGCCCTTGACGACAACGGCGACCTGCTCGACTACGACATGGAGGAGGCGAGCGTGAACCAGGCCGTCATCGAACGCTCGCGCATGGCAACCCTGGTCGCCGACGCGACCAAGTTCGAGCGCACGGCGCCCGTTCGTGTCGCGTCGTTGCACGAGCTCGACAGCTTCTTCACCGACGCGCCCCCGCCGCCCGAGCTTGCGCGTGCTTGCCGGGACTGGTCCACGAGCGTCGAGGTCTGCCCGGCCCGTCCCTGAGCGCCCGGCCTGCTCCTCCGTCCGCTCCTCGTCCCCACCTGCCGGCACCAGGATTGGCTGCCCGGGGGCGCAGGCGTCCGGTGAATGATCCCTCGACGGAGGTCGGGCGCCTCGGCTGCCGATGGTCTGTGCGTGGATGTTTCCGGCCCATGATCGGCTCTCCGTGTTCCCGTCGGGCATCGCGCCGCGCCGCGCCCCCGCGATCTCGAAGCGTCAACGGGTCCCTGGCGCGGCACGGGGGCCGCCCACCCCCTCTGGCCGAGCCGCCCCGCCAGCAGGCTGACCATGAGATTGGCCGTGTCTGTCACCTCCGAAGCTCGTTGCTGCGATGTCGAGGAGCTGGAGGCGGCAAGCCGAGGCCGGAAGCGATCGGATGAAGATTTCTTGAAAAATCTTGAAAGACGTTCTGTTTCCGTGTGTTGCGATGACCTTCCCGGCCCGGCAACGCCGACCGCGGCGGGGACTCGAACGTTCGACACGGTTGGGAGCGACGGCAGGGATGGCAGCCGGACCCAGGGCGCGGGAGGAGCTCGCGGAGCCCGGCGTCGCCATTCCCGGCGGTTCGGGCCCGCGTGCCCTGTGGGTCATGTCGTGCCCACTGGCGTACGCCCTCGCGATGCCGGGCGTTTCACGCGCGAGCGTCAGAGCCGGAGCTGGGTCCGCATGGCGGCGGCCACTCGGCCATGCAGTGGATTGGCATCGGCCGGACCGGTCGCGGCCAGGCATGCCGCGGCCCGGCGCCTGCGGTTCAGGATTGGACGGGAGAATGTGCAGGTCGGCCACATGGATCACCTCATC
>CAZUVG010000212.1:0-672 GCA_964623765.1 uncultured Roseicyclus sp. | reverse complement strand
CCGGCCTCGAGCTGTTCGCGCCGGAATGCGGTCCGGCGTCGCGAGTGACATTGGCCAGGGCGGGAAAAGGCGAAGTGCCCTATAAGAAGAATTCTTCCATTCATTCGGCACTTGCCCGGCTTCTTCTCGGGCGTTGGTCGGGCGGCTCCGAAGAGCGGGTGCCCGCGACGCTCACCGAGCGCAGCGAGCCGGGTTTGCCGACACGGCCGGTCCTGACCCAACGTGAGGGTGCGCCTTAGAAATCCGTTCAGGACTTCGCTGTAGCCTCCGCGCCGACACGGGTGGGTGCGTACGAGGTTCAGGGTGGAAACCGTCGGGTCCGACCTTCTGGAGCGTTTTGCGGAGAACCTGCCGGGCGGGGCTCTGCATTTCGCGATCGACGCGTCGGGCCGCCAGTCCTGCGGGTTTCTCAACGACGGGTGCCGCGACATCTACGGGCTTCCTCCCGGATCGGACCCGGTGGCGCCGGAGCACCTCTGGGCGATGGTCGACGCCGACGATGCCGGCGAGATGCAACGGAGAATCGCGCAATCGGCCGAGACGCTGTGCCGGTGGGAGCACCGGTTTCGCATCGTCGACGCGCGGGGAAAGCGCAAGCACCTGCTCGGTCGCGGCACCCCGCGCCGCCTCGCCGACGGGGGTACGGAGTGGCTGACGTTCCTCTTCGACGTC
>CAZUVG010000211.1:0-5680 GCA_964623765.1 uncultured Roseicyclus sp. | reverse complement strand
GGGGCATCAACCGGGTGACCTACGACATCACCTCGAAACCCCCCGGCACCATAGAGTGGGAGTGAGGCTGGCAGGCGCCCTGATCGCTGCGGCATTCGCCATCTGGGCCGCCACCTTCGCCGCGGTGCTCGGATGGCAGGTCCTCTGGCCACGCGACACGGCCCCGCCCGCGTCCGGCGACGCCATCGTCTGCCTCGGCGCGGGAATGTCGCCCGACGGTCCTGCCTGCGCCGGCCCCGCCTCGGCCCGGCGTGCGCGCACCTGTGCAGACCTGTACGCGGCGGGCGCGGCCCCCGTCGTGGTCTTCACCGGCGCAGGCGACGACAGGCGCTCCGCGGCAGAGGCCATGGCGCGCGTGGCGATGGACGCGGGCCTCCCGGCAGCGGCGGCACGCGTCGAACCGGACGCGCAATCGACAATCCAGAACGCGGCCTTCGGCCTCGCCCTGCTCGGGGAGGCGCCCGACCGCGTCATCGTGGTCTCGGACGCCTTCCACCTGCCGCGCGCATGGGTAATCTTCCGCCTCCTCGGCGTGGACGAGGTCGCCCTCCACGCCACGCCCCGCGACGAGGCGACGTGGCCGGACCTTTTGCGCTGGAGCCTCAGGGAGTCGGTGGCGATCTGGTTCAACGCGGCCCGTCTGGCCGCTTACGGCGCTGGCGGCCTCGTGGGCATCGACCACGACCGGCGCATCGGCTGGTTCAACTGATACCCGCCCTCACCGGTAGGCGACGAGGCGCCCGTTGCGGGTCACAACCATCAGCGTGTCACCCGCCACGATCGGGTGCGACGCTGCACCGCCGCGCAGCGCAAGCGCGCCGGCCTGTTCGCCCGTGACCGGATCGAAGAAGCGCACCTGCCCATCGCCCGAGGCGATTACGAGCCGCCCGTTCGCGAGCACCGGCCCGTAATGGGTGAACACCGCGCGCCGCCGACGCTCCCGCTCGCGCACGTAGAGCGGCAGCTCCGTGCCCCAGATCCGCGCGCCCGTTTCAGCGTCGATCCGGATCAGCTCGTTCCGGTCGGAGACGAAAAACAGGCTTCCGCCGGCCGCGAGCACCGGGGAATAGGCGCCCTCGGTCGCCGTCCAGCGCCGCTCGCCCGAGGCGGCGTCGAGCGCGACCACCCGACCTGACTGGTTGCCGGCATAGACGGTGCCGCCCGCAAAGACCGGGTCGGCCGTGATGTCGTTGATGTTGGCATAGGCCACGCCCTGCCGCCCCCCCGCGACCGCCGTCGCCCAGGTGCGCACGCCAGTGTCGCGGCGCACGGCGACCAACTCGCCCGTGCCGAAGGGGAAGATCACCGACCCGTCGGCGATCGCCGGGGCAGCGCCACCCGCCAGCAGGGCCTGCGCGGGTGCCGACGGCAGTTCCCACTGGATGCGACCGACATCGGTGCTGATCGCCCACGCGGTGTTGTCGCGGCTGACCACGTAGACCGTGCTGCCGGTGACCGTTGGTGCGCCGAGCCCCGCGCCCAGCCGCTGGCGCCAGCGGATGCCCCCGTTCTCCGGGTCGACGGCGATCAGTTCGCCGTAACCCGTCGTCGCGTAAAGCGTGTCGCCCGACAGCGCGAGCCCCCCGCCCGAGACGTTCCCGCCCCGGTCGAAGCCCGCCGTGAGGTCCGCAGTCCAGAGTGTCTGGCCCGAAGAAATGGAATGCGCGCGCAAGCCGGAATCGGCATCGAGCGTGAACACCCGGCCGCCCCCGGCCACGGGATCGGCCGTGAGGCGATTCCGCCGGCTGTTGCCCTGGCCGATATTCGCCGACCAGGCCTCGGCCGGGCTTGCGCGGAGGGCAACGTGCGGCTTGCGGTTCTGCGCGTCGAAGCCACGCTGCGGCCAGCTTGCCGTGCTGGTGGCCGCGGGCAGGCTGATCGGTTGCGCCGCGTCGGCCCGTTCCTCGCCCGCCCCAGCCTCGCCGCCAAGCGTCTCGACAAGCGGCACGCGCGTGTCGAAGCGTTCGCCGGGCAGGATCGCATCGCGCCCGGAGCAGCCGGCCAGAACCGCCGCCGAGAGCGCCGCAAGGGCAAGGTGCCGCACGCCCGGCGCGCCGCCGACCCGCGCGCGCCGCGCCCCGGAAAATCCGCCGAAAACCATCACGTCCGCCTCTCCGTCGTCCCCTTCCGCCGTCCGGGACGGCGTGTCATTCACCGGCCGCGGCGTCCGCGCCCTCGTCGGCGGATTCCTCGCCGGCAGCGTCGACCCCGGCATCTCCGTCCGGGGTCGCGCCTTCTCCCGGCTCGACGTCGATGCCAGCGCCCGTCCCCGGCGGCAACAGCGTATCGTCGCCGAAGTCCAGTTCGAGGCCCGGCGCCGCCGCGCCGGCAGCATCGTCCGCCGGTGCGTCCGTCAACTCCGCTCCGCTTTCGAGCGCAACAATCAACTGCGTGGCCCGCTGTTGCAAGCCTGCCGAGGCCCCGGCGGCGATTTCGAGCCGACGCAGCCGCTCGATCCCGGCCTCGAGATCGCCCTCGGCGATGTCGAGGAGCGCCAGCTGCTCCTCGGCGAGCGCGGCATAGGGCGCGCCCGGCTCGGCGAGAACACCGAGAACGAGACGCGCCTCCCCGGGGGGCTGCGGGTCGATCATGTGCGCCTTGAGAAGCGCGAGGTCCCGGTAACGCGGGGCGAGCTCCGGCGCCTCGGCCGCGGCGCGCAGTCGCTGGGCCGCGTTGGCCGCATCGGCCGCTTCCCCTGCCGCGAGCAACGCTACGAGGATTCCGCCCTCGACACCCGGCGGCTCGATCGCCTCGAGGGCGGCGACACGGTCCTGGCGCGCGTCCGCGTCCAGCGCCGCGATGACGGCGTCTCCGAATGCCCGGGCCTCGGCCTCGGCCTGCGCACGGCGGTATTCCAGAAAGGCGGCGCCACCCACCAGCGCCACGACGATCAGGATCGCCAGCCACGCCCACCTGCGGAAGAGGGCATAGAGCCGGTCGCGACGGACCTCCTCGGTCACCTCGTCGATGAAACTGTCCGGATTTGCCATGGCCGCGCCACCCCCGTTCTCGCGGCGTTCCTAGCCCGAGGCGCGGGTCGGCTGCAAGCGCCCGCGGCGACTGAACCGTTCGGTTCATTCTTGCACCTGCAGCAGGATTTCTTTAATCTGAACCGGACAGTTCAGCGTAACCTTCCCAAATGCCCGACGGGCCCGCGGACCCGGCAGCGGTTCGGCCGCAGGGTCCCTGGCAGAAGGCACTGGTAGAAAGTCGGCATGAAACCGTTTCCCCTCGTGATCGCGGCGCTGGTCTGCGTCGCCCTATATTTCGCCATCCTCGACCGCGAGACGCTGCTGGACTTCGCCGGGCGCTTGGGCCCGGACGATACGGCGACCGGGACGGATGAGGCCGCGGCGGCTGCCGCAACGCCGGTGGCCGCGGCTGCCGCCGACCGCGAGACGCACCGCGTGCACGTCACCGTCCGCCGGTCCGAGGCGCAGCCTGCCGAGAACGCCGTCGTCCTGCGCGGCCGGACGGAGGCGCTGCGCGAGGTGGACGTCGCCGCCGAGACGTCGGGGCGCATCGTTTCCGATCCCATCCGCGCGGGGGCCTTCGTCGAGGAGGGCACGGTCCTTTGCGAGATCGCGCCCGGCACGCGACTCACCGCGCTTGCAGAGGCCGAGGCCGCGCTCGACACCGCCCGGTCGCGCGTGCCCGAGGCCGAAGCGCAGCTTGCCGGCGCCCGCGCGCAACTCGCCGCTGCCGAGATCGACGCCAATGCCGCCACCCGCCTTTCGGAATCGGGCTTCGCCTCGGAGACACGCGCCGCAAGCGCCGCCGCCACCCGCGAAAGCGCGCTCGCCTCCATCCAGTCCGCCGAGGCCGCCGTGGCGCAGGCGCGCTCCGGCATCCGTGCCGCCGAGGCCTCGATGCGCCGCGCGGAAGAGGAGATCGAACGTCTGACGATTACAGCGCCGTTCTCGGGCTACCTCGAGTCCGACACGGCCGAGCTTGGCACGCTGATGCAGCCCGGCTCGCTCTGCGCGACGATCATCCAGCTCGACCCGATGAAGATCCTTGGTTTCGTCCCCGAGGCGCAGGTCGACCGTGTCGAGGTCGGCGCCGGGGCCTTCGCGCGCCTCGCCACGGGGGCCGAGGTCGCGGGCGAGGTCACCTTCCTCAGCCGGTCGGCCGACGAGCGGACGCGCACCTTCCAGGTCGAGATCACGGTGCCGAACCCCGACCTCGCGATCCGGGACGGGCAGACCGCGGACATCCGTATCCGCACGCAGGGCGTGCCCGCGCACCTGCTGCCGGCCTCGGCCATGACGCTCAACGACGAGGGCCGGCTGGGCGTGCGGGTGGTCGAGGATGGCGTCGTCCGCTTCGTCCACGTCCGCATGATCCGCGACACCGCGAACGGGGTGTGGCTGACCGGGCTGCCCGAGACGGCCGACGTCATCACGGTCGGACAGGATTTCGTCACCGAAGGGGTCGAGGTTCGCGTCACCTACGAGGAGCTGACGCAATGAGCGGCGTGATCGACTGGGCCGCCAGCCGCGCCCGCATGGTCGTGGCCTTCGTGATCCTCTCGCTTACCGTCGGGACGGCGGCCTATGTCGGCCTGCCCAAGGAGGGCGAGCCCGACATCGACATCCCCGGCCTCTTCGTCTCGGTCCCCTTCCCCGGCATCTCGGCGGAGGATTCCGAGCGGCTGCTGGTGCGCCCGATGGAATCGGAATTCCAGGATCTCGACGGCCTGACCACGATCACCGGCACGGCCTCCGAAGGTTTCGCGGGCATGTTCCTCGAGTTCGAGTTCGGCTGGGACAAGTCGGCCACCATCGCGGACGTGCGCGACGCCATGGGCCGGGCCGAGGCCGAGTTCCCCGAGGGTGCCGAAAGCTGGCAGATCTCCGAGATCAATTTCTCCGAATTCCCGATCGTCGTCGTGGCGCTGTCCGGAGACGCGCCCGAGCGGACGCTCATCCGGCTTGCCAACGAGATGCAGACCGAGCTCGAGGCGCTGTCGCCCGTGCTGGAGGCGGGGCTCGCAGGCACGCGCGACGAGATGCTCGAGGTCATCATCGACCCCCTCGCGCTCGAGGCCTACGACGTCACCGCGCAGGACCTGATCAACGCGGTCGTCAACAACAACCAGCTGATCGCCGCAGGCGAGGTCGAGACCGAAGGCGGGGCCATCGCCGTCAAGATCCCCTCCAGCTTCGACACGGCCGAGGACGTCTACAACCTGCCCATTTCCGTGAACGGCGACCGGATCGTGACGCTGGGCGAACTGGCCGACATCCGCCTCACCTACCAGGACCGCGCCGGCACCGCGCGCTTCAACGGCGAACCGACGGTCGCGCTGCAGGTCGTGAAGCGGCAGGGCTTCAACATCATGGACACGGCCGACCTCGTCCGCGAGACGGTTGACCGGGTGCGCGCCGAATGGCCCGAGGACCTTCAGGAGGCGGTGCGGGTCGCCACCACCCTCGACCAGTCCGTGCAGGTCGAGGGCATGGTCCGGCAACTCGAAGGCTCCGTGCTGACGGCGATCGCGCTCGTGATGATCGTGGTGCTCGCCTCGCTCGGGACACGGTCCGCCATGCTCGTGGGCTTCGCCATCCCGACCTCGTTCCTGCTGTGCTTCATCCTGCTCGGGATCATGGGGGTTCCGATCTCCAACATCGTGATGTTCGGCCTGATCCTCGCGGTGGGGATGCTCGTGGACGGCGCG
>CAZUVG010000210.1:5478-5685 GCA_964623765.1 uncultured Roseicyclus sp. | reverse complement strand
GTTGTCTCCGAGATCCCCGAGGCCGACGCCGACGACTATGCCGCCACGCTGAACATCCGCCGTGGCGTCACCTACAGCCCGCGGCTCGTCGATCTCGCCATCACCCGGATGGAGAACCTCGCCACGCAGCAGGGCCTCCGCTTCGTCCGGATCGAGCCGCGCGTCACCCGCAACGACCGGGACCTGACGCTGGACGTGGAGTTCGTC
>CAZUVG010000210.1:1618-5468 GCA_964623765.1 uncultured Roseicyclus sp. | reverse complement strand
CGTCAGCGGCCACGTGACCGACAAGTATTCGGGCGAGCCGGTGGTGGCCGATCTGGAGCTCGTCGGGGTGAACTTCGAGAACGGCGAGGAAAACGGAAGCGGCGAGCGATTCGGCTTCGACCCGCGGATGAACGACTTTGCCTATCAGTTCAGCTTCCTCTCCGGAGACGCTGAGGGCCTGACGCTGGACGTGGAGTTCGTCATCTCCCGCGGCGACCGTGTTTTCGTGGAACGCATCGATATCGAGGGTAACGCCACGACGCTCGACAGGGTGATCCGGCGCCAGTTCGACATCGTGGAGGGCGATCCCTTCGATCCGCGCGCCATCCGGCAGGCAGCCGAGCGCATCCGCGCGACCGGGTATTTCTCGGACGTCGAAGTGCAGGGCCGCGAGGGGTCGTCGCCCGACCAGGTCGTCGTCGACGTCGACGTTGAGGAGCAGCCGACGGGCTCGCTCGGCTTCTCGGTCAACTACTCGACCGACTCGGGTGCGGGCTTCGCGATCAACTTCTCCGAGCGGAATTTCCTCGGCCGCGGCCAGCGGCTGCGCTTCGCGATCAACACGGTGTCGGACGGGCAGGCGTTCAACTTCGCCTTTACCGAGCCCAACTTCCTCGCCCGCGACGTCAGCCTAGGCTTCGACGTCTACTACGAGCAGACGCAGAACCGCGGCGACCGTTCCTTCGACACGGAGGAATACGGCTTCGGAACCACGTTCGGCTTTCCGGCCGGCGAAAACTCCCGAATCGCGCTCAGCTACAGTATCGATCGGGACGAATTCATCTTCTCCGACGATGCCGAGGACAACGTCTCCCCGATCATCCTGGATGACGCCGGCGAGCGCATCACCTCCGCGATCGGGTTGACCTACGCCTTCGACAACCGCAATTCGGGTCTTAATCCCAATGCCGGCGTCCGGCTGGAACTTACGGGCGAGTACGCCGGCATCGGCGGCGATGCCGAATACCTCCGCGCCCGGGCGCTCGCCATCGCCGAGCGCGCGATCATGCGCGAGGAGGTGACGCTGCGCGCCACGGTCGAGGGCGGCGCGGTCGAGTCGCTCGACGGGGACAGCCATTATTCCGACCGGTTCTTCCTCAGCTCGCGGCAGCTGCGCGGCTTCGACACCTTCGGCGTGGGTCCGCGCGACCTCGAAGCGCCGAACGAGGACGCGCTCGGCGGCAACTACTTCACCGTTGCACGCTTCGAGGCTGCGTTCCCGCTGGGGCTGCCGGAGGAATACGGCGTCTCGGGCGGCGTCTTCTACGACATCGGCTCGGTCTGGGGGCTGGACGACACGGACGGCTTCGGCGGGGTCGCGGTAGACGACGATCTCTACTGGCGTTCCGCGATCGGCTTCTCGATCTTCTGGGACACCGCGCTCGGGCCGCTGCGGTTCAACTTCAGCCGTGCCCTGCAAAAGCAGCCCTACGACGAGACGCGCGACTTCGACTTCACGGTCGAAACCCGCTTCTGACCGTCCGATGATCCGCCCCGGCGCAATTCGGCGCATCGCGGCGGCGCTCGTCGTGTGGGGGCTGTCGGCAGTTCCTGTCGCGGCCCAGTTCCAGCCGACGGACCCGGCTCCGGGCATCCTCGTCGTCAACCAGGAGCGCCTGATCGGCCAGAGCCGCTATGGCCGGCGCATCCAGGCCGAGCTCGAGGCAGTGTCGGCGGCACTGGCGTCCGAGAACCGCCGGATCGAGACGCAGCTCACCGCCGAGGAGCTGGAACTCACGGAACTGCGCGCCAGCCTGCCGCCCGATGAGTTCCGGTCGCGCGCCGACGCGTTCGATGCCCGCGTGGAGGAGATACGCGCCGAACAGGAGGCCAAGGCTCGCGACCTGACCGAGCAGGCGGACATGGCGCAGGCGCAGTTCTTCGAGCGTGTCGGGCCCATCCTGCTCGGCATCGTCCGTTCCCGGGAGGCCGCGGTGCTCATGGACAGCCGCGCGGTCCTCTTGTCGGCCGACCGGGTGGACATCACGGAGGAGGCCATCGCCGAGATCGATGCCACGCTTGGGGACGGCGGCCCGGAGCCGATCATCTCGCTCGACATCCAGGCGCCGGAGCCGGGTGTTGACCCGATGCCGGCGCCGGCCACAGGGCGCGATCTGCTTCCCGGCCCTGCTGCGCCACCGAATCCGGAGGCACCGGACCTGCCGCCCGCGGAGTAGAGCGGCCGGCGCCTTGCCGCCTGCGGGCCTTGTTGCTAATCCCGGCGCGACGGCCCCGGCGCCTCGCGGCGCGTGACCCCACGATTGAGCAGAGAGAGGCACCGCGCGCATGAGCCAGGACGACCCGACCACCCCGACCGAGGCCGACATTCAGCTGATCCAGCGGCTGCTGCCGCATCGCTACCCGTTCCTGATGATCGACCGCGTGCGCGACATCGTGCCCTTCACCTCGGCCGTGGGCGTGAAGAACGTCACCTGCAACGAGCCGCATTTCCAGGGCCATTTCCCGGGCGTGCCGATCATGCCGGGGGTCACCATCGTCGAGGCGATGGCGCAGACGGCAGCGGTGATGGTGGGGGTGTCCTCCAACTACGCCGACCGGGAACTGCTCGTCTACTTCATGGGCATCGACCAGGCCAAGTTCCGGCGCAAGGTGGTGCCGGGGGACGTGCTGGAGCTGGCCGTGACGGTCAAGCGCGGCAAACACGGGGGCAAGGTCTGGAAGTTCGCGTCGCGGGCCACGGTCGACGGCGAGCTTGCCGCGGAATGCGAGTTCACCGCGATGATGGACACGCCGGCCGAGCCCGCCGCGACGGACGGGTCCGGACCATGACGGTCGATCCCTCGGCCCGCATCCACGCCTCTGCCGTCATCGAGGAGGGCGCGCGGATCGGCCCCGATTGCGAGATCGGCCCGTTCTGCGTCGTGGGCGCGGATGTCACGCTCGGGCGCGGGGTCGTGCTCAAGTCGCACGCCATCGTGACCGGCTGGACCGAGATCGGCGAGGAGACGCAGATCTTCCCCTTTGCCAATATCGGCGACATCCCGCAGGACCTGAAATACGCCGGCGAGAAGTCGCGCCTGGTCGTGGGTGCGCGGAATCGCATTCGCGAGGGGGTGACGATGAACACCGGAACCTCCGGCGGCGGCGGGGTGACGCGCGTGGGCGATGACGGCCTCTTCATGGCGGGCGCCCACGTGGCCCATGACGTGCAGATCGGCAACCGTGTGATCCTCGTGAACAACGCCGCCGTCGCCGGCCACTGCGTGCTGGACGACGACGTGATCGTGGGCGGGCTTTCGGGCGTGCACCAGTTCGTGCGCATCGGGCGCGGCGCGATCATCGGCGCGGTGACGATGGTGACCAACGACGTGATCCCGTATGGCCTCGTGCAGGGGCCGCGGGGCGTGCTCGACGGGCTGAACCTCGTTGGGCTGAAACGCCGTGGCGTGGACCGGGCCGACATCACCGCGCTTCGGGCCGCCTTCCAGGCGCTGGCGCAGGGCGAGGGCGCCTTCCAGGATCGCGCG
Source organism: uncultured Roseicyclus sp. (assembly GCA_964623765.1). Lineage (GTDB taxonomy): Bacteria > Pseudomonadota > Alphaproteobacteria > Rhodobacterales > Rhodobacteraceae > Roseibacterium. The sequence goes on along the minus strand of CAZUVG010000210.1, from coordinate 1,980 downwards.
CGGCGCCTCGGCGAGAGCGATGAGGGCGGATCGCCGTACGTGCGGGAGATCGTCGATTTCGTGCTGGGCGAAAGCGACCGGTCGTTCCTGACACCGTGAGCGCCCGGGCCGTCATCGCGGGGCAGGGCGTGCTGCCCGAACTGCTGCTGTCGGCCGGGCCCGCGCGTCTGGTGAGCTTCGCCGGCGTGCCGGTCTCGGCAAGGGCCGCGACCCGGATCGAGGCAAGGTTCGAGCGGCTGGGCCAGCTGTTCGACGACCTCCGGGCCGCGGGCGTGTCCGAACTCTGTTTCGCGGGCGCCATGACGCGGCCGCCGCTCGACCCCTCCGCGATGGACGCGGCGACACGGGCGCTCGCACCGCGG
>CAZUVG010000210.1:0-1608 GCA_964623765.1 uncultured Roseicyclus sp. | reverse complement strand
GATGACGCAGGGTGACGACGCGCTGCTGCGCGACGTGGCCGCGGTCTTCGAGGAGCAGGGATTTTCCGTCGTCGGCGCGCGGGACATGCGGCCCGACCTGGTGGCGGGGCCGGGTTTTCTCGCGGGCGACGCGCTGCCCGAGTCCGACGCAGGCCGCGCCCGTGCGGTGCTGGAGGCGTTGGGACCGCTCGACGTGGGCCAGGCCGCGGTCGCGGGCCGCGGGCAGGTGCTGGGGATCGAGACGCTGCAGGGCACCGACGCGATGCTCCGCTTCGTGGCCGATACGGTGCCGGGGTCCGGCGGGGTCCTCGTGAAGCGGCCGAAACCCGGGCAGGACCTGCGCCTCGACATGCCGGCGATAGGCCCCGACACAGTGCAGCGGGCCGCCGAGGCGGGGCTGTCGGGCATCGAGATCGCGGCAGGCTCCGTCCTGCTCCTCGACCGCGACGCGATCCTCGCGGCCTGCGCCGAGACCGGGCTCGCGCTCCGGGCGGCGCCGTGACGCTGAGGCTCTTCCTGATCGCGGGCGAGGCCTCGGGCGACCGGCTTGGGGCATCGCTGATCCGGGGCCTGCGCGAGGTGTCGGGCGAGGAGATCGAGCTTCACGGCATCGGCGGCCCGCTGATGGAGGCCGAGGGCCTGACCTCGCTGTTCCCGATGGAGGAACTGTCCGTCATGGGCCTGACCGAGATCCTGCCGAGGCTGCGGAGCCTTCTCGCCCGGGTCGCGCAGGCCTCCGACGAGGTCGTGCGGCTCGCGCCCGATGCCCTGATCACCATCGACAGCCCCGACTTCTGCCTGCGGGTCGCGAAGCGGATCAGGCCGCGCGCGCCCGGTGTCGCGACGATCCATTACGTCGCGCCCACCGTCTGGGCGTGGCGGCCGAAGCGCGCGGCGAAGATGGCGCGTTTCGTGGACCACGTGCTTGCCCTGTTCCCCTTCGAGCCGCTCTACATGGAGGCCGAGGGGATGACCTGCGACTTCGTGGGCCATCCCGTGACGACGGAACCGGTGGCAAGCGCGGAGGAGGCCGCCACCTTCCGCGCACGCCACGGGATCGGCGGGGACGATCCGCTGATCCTCTGCCTGCCGGGGTCGCGCCGGTCGGAAGTGGACCGCCTCGCGCCCGTCTTCGGCGCGGCGCTCGGGCCGGTCCTGACGGCTCATCCGGGGGCGCGGCTCGTCCTGCCCGCGACGGCGAACGTGGCCGGCAGCCTGCCCGGTAAGCTGAGGGACTGGCCCTCGGCGCCCGTGATCCTCGACCCGCGCGCTGCCGACGGCGCGGCCTTCCTCGCGGAGAAGCGCGCGGCCTTCGCGGCGGCCGACGTCGCGCTCGCAGCCTCTGGCACGGTCAGCCTCGAACTTGCCGCCTCCGCCACGCCGATGGTCGTGGCCTACGACATGAGCTGGCTTTCGCGGAAGATCATCGGCGCGATGCTGCGCGTGGATACGGTGACGCTTGTCAACCTCGTCTCCGAGACACGCGCCGTGCCGGAGTTCCTCGGTCCCGACTGCCGCCCGGACGCCATCGCCGCGGCGCTGACGCGGCTCCTGTCGGATGGCGCGGCGCGGGAGGCCCAGCTTGCGGCAATGGAGACGACGATGTCG
>CAZUVG010000209.1:0-5685 GCA_964623765.1 uncultured Roseicyclus sp. | reverse complement strand
ATGGCGGGCGGGGCGAAGATCACCCGCGTCCATGGGCCTTTCGTCTCCGACGAGGAGGTCGAGGAGATCGTGAGCCACCTCAAGAGCTTCGGGCCGCCCGACTACGCCGCGAGCGTTCTGGAAGGCCCAGACGACGAGAAGGAGGCGGACATCGACGCGGTCCTCGGCCTCAACACGGGCGGCAACACCGGCGGCGAGGATGCGCTTTACGACCAGGCGGTCGCGATCGTCGTGAAGGACCGCAAGTGCTCTACCTCCTACATCCAGCGCAAGCTCGGCATCGGCTACAACAAGGCCGCCCGTCTGGTGGAACAGATGGAGGAGCAGGGGCTCGTGAGCGCCTCCAACCACGTCGGCAAGCGCGAGATCCTCGTTCCCGAACCCGAATGAGCGCTGGCGCCTTTCCGCTGGGGAAGGACACATTTTCGCGCGCGATGCAGCGGGGCGTTTACCGGGGCGTCCGGGATCCCTAGATCGGGAGCATGAAGAACATCGCCCTGAGCCTCGCCGCCTCCCTCGCGCTGGCCGTCCCCGCGGCGGCGGATCCAGTCCCGCTGTCCGGGATCAACGCCTATCTCAACAGTTTCGCCACGGCCGAGAGCAGCTTCACCCAGATCAACGCCGACGGCACCGTCTCCACCGGGGCGCTCTATCTCGAACGGCCCGGCCGGGCGCGGTTCGAATACGAGGACGAGGAGCTTCTCGTGATGGCGGGCGGCGGGCGCCTCGCCATCTTCGACGGGCGTTCCAACAATTCCGCCGACCAGTATCCGCTGGCCGACACGCCGCTGTCGATCATCCTCGAACGTCGCGTGGACCTCGCCGCCTCGGGCATGGTCGTGGCGCAGGATTACGACGGGACGTCGACGCGCATCGTCGTGCAGGACCCCGAGCGGCCCGAGATCGGGACGCTGGAATTGGTGTTCACCGACGATCCGGTGGAGCTTCGCCAGTGGGTCGTCACGGACCAGTCCGGCCAGCAGACCACGATCGTGCTCGGCGCGCTCAGGACCGGCGTGGACGTGCCCGCGATCCTGTTCTCCATCCCGCAGGAACTCGACCGGCGCCGCGGCGACTGACTCAGCGCCGCCCGCAGGTGATGAGCTGTAATTCGTAGTCCTGCGCCCGATCGGCGACGCGGTCGGCCACCTGCAACAGCCACGACTTGGAATTGTAGCTGCCGCGCCGGAAGCCCGTGTGCCCCTCGTGGTAGGCGAGATACTGGTTGCGCGCATCGCTCAGCGGAATGCCGTTCCGCTCCCGGCTCAGCGTCATGTACCAGCCCATGAAATCTGCCGCGTCGTCGATGTCGGTGCGGCGGGCGAAGCGGTTGCCCGTCTCGTCCTTGTACTCGGCCCAGGTGCCGTCGAGCGCCTGACTGTAGCCGTAGGCCGAACTTAGCCGGCCCATCGGGATGATCCCGAGCGCATACTGGTGCGGCGGCCGCGCGTCGCCGTCGAAGCGGCTTTCCTGGTGGAAGGTGGCCATCTGCACCGGGACGGGCACGCCCCACCGCCGCTCGGCGCGCTCCATGGCGCGGAAGTATTGCGGCCGCTCCTCGGCGAGGAGACAGGCGTTGTCGAGGTTTCGGGGGGCGGTGTAGCTGCCGCCGCCGCACGCGGAGAGGACGCCCGCGGCGATCACGAGAAGGAGATAGGGTTTCATGCTTCGCTGCCTGCTCGATGGCCGGTTTTCCGACCGTTTCCCCTACTATACGCCACAAGTGCCGCCGAGGGAACAGCCCCCTGACAGCCAGCCGTGAAGGCTTCGCGCTCGGAGCGGTGACGCCCTTGGCCATGCGCGTGGATGGACCACGCGCGACCCGGCCGCGTTCATCGATGGAAGGGGCCACGACTGTCGGACGGCCCTCCACAATCTGTTTCCCGCGAATCGGGTGGCCAGGCATGGACAAGACCCCCCGCGCGGCGTTACCCACGGTGCCAAGGGGCTTGAGATCAATGCTGAAGACAAACGCCAAATACAATCTTGGCCAGGTCGTGCGCCATCGGAAGCATCCCTTCCGGGGGGTCGTGTTCGACATCGACGCAGAGTTTGCCAATACCGAGGAATGGTACGACGCCATTCCCGAGGAGACGCGCCCACGCAAGGCGCAGCCGTTCTACCACCTTCTCGCGGAGAACGACCACACCTACTACGTCGCCTACGTGTCCGAGCAGAACCTCATTCCCGACGAGACGGGCGAGCCGGTCGATCACCCCGACCTCCCCGACCTCTTCGGCGAGTTCAATGGCCAGGCCTACCGGCTGGAATACCAGCTCAATTGACGGCCGGCCGGGCGCTCAGTAGCCCAGCGCGCAGCCGTCCTTGCGTGGATCCGATCCTCCCTCCAGAACGCCGTCCGGCCTGATCCGGATCGCCTGCGCGCCTCCGATCGGCGTGTCCGGGACGGTGACGCGGTGGCCAAGCCCCTCCAGCGCCGACCGAACCTCCGGCGCATAGCCCCGCTCGACCTTCAGCGTTCCTTCCTCGGCGAAGAGACGCGGCGCGTCGATCGCGTCCTGCGGGCCCAGTCCGAAATCCACGACGTTCGTCACGAAACGCGCATGCCCCGCCGCCTGGTAGGGGCCGCCCATCACGCCGAAGGGCATCAGGCTGCCGTCTGCCTCGCGCAGCATGGCCGGGATGATCGTGTGCATCGGGCGCTTGGCCGGCCCCGCCTCGTTCGGATGCCCCTCCCTGAGCGTGAAGCCCGCGCCGCGGTTGTGGAACAGGATGCCGAAGCGATCGGAGGCAAGGCCCGAGCCGAACGTGTCGAAGATCGAGTAGATCAGGGACACGGCCATACGGTCGCGGTCGACCACGGTGATGTAGATCGTCTCGCGATGGACGCTCTCGCTGACGGCGGCGGCATCCGCCATCGCCCGGCCCCGATCGATCTTCGCCGCGAGGGCCCGCGCCGTCTCCCGCGAGAGGAGATGGTCGAGCCGGGTGACGTGATCGGGATCGGCGATGAAGCGGTTGCGTGCGTCGTATCCGAGCTTCACCGCCTCGCTTTCCAGGTGCCCACGCTCGGCGCCCCACGGATCGAGGCCGGCGAGCCCGAACTCCGACAGGATGTTCAGGATCAGCATCGCCGCGGCACCCTGCCCGTTGGGCGGCAGCTCCAGCAGCTCCGCACCCTTGTAGGACGAGCGGATCGGCGTGACGTAGTCGCAGGCAGTCGCGGCGAAATCGTCGAGCGTATGGTCGCCGCCCATGGCGCGAAGGCTGTTCACCAGGTCCTCGGCCACTTCGCCCTCGTAGAAGGCTTCCCGCCCCTGCGCGGCGATCCGGCGCAGGACTTCCGCCTGCATCGGCGCGGCGAAGCGGGCACCTACGCCGAGCGCATGACCGCCGGTGAGGTAATGTTCCCGCGCGCGCCCCGACAGCGCCTGCTGCCCGCCGGCCCAGTCCATGGCCACGCGCGGGGCGACGGGAACGCCGGCCTCGGCATAGCGGATCGCGGGGTCGAGCACCCGATCGAGCGGCAGCGCGCCGTGATCGGCATGAAGCCGGCAGAACCCGTCCACGGCACCGGGCACCGTCACCGCCCGCGCATCACCCCGCGGCATGACCGCGTGGCCCTCCGCCCGTAGCGCGGCGGCCGAGAGGCCCCCGGGCGCGCGGCCGGAGGCGTTCAGCCCGACGACCTCGTCCGATCCCGGCGTCTTGACCAGCGCGAACATGTCGCCGCCAAGGCCCGTCATCTGCGGTTCGCAGAAGCCAAGGAGGATCGCCGCGCCCACGGCCGCGTCGACGGCATTGCCGCCTGCCTGCAGAAGCGCGATGGCGGTCTGCGCCGCGAGCGGGTGCGACGTCGCGCACATGCCCGTGTCGGAATAGACCGCCGAGCGGCCCGGCTGGTGAAAATCGCGCATCCCTGTCCCCTCCAACGCGTCTCTCGCGGTGCACCCTACGGGTCTCGTTGGTAACGGCAAGGGCGTCTTCACGCGCGTCTTCGCTGATCGGGGAATGCAGGCCGAGGCCTCGACGCCGCGCACTGGGTGGGGGCTTGATACACGCGGCGCCGAGGGAAGCTCTGCAGCTACGAGTTCGGTTATCTCAGCCAATCGCGGCGCGGTTTGGAACGGATTATGGCCTTTCCTTGTCGGAAACGTCGATCATGCCCAGAGCGGTCGCGCGTCGGCACGCGGAAGCGGTGACGGTCCTGCCCCGCGCCGTGCCCATGGCTCGGATCGGGCGCAAGGCGGCGCACCTGCGACAAGCCGAAGCTGCCGTCCGGGCATGCCCGGGTCGGCCGTTGCCGTGACCCTGCCGGGCAAGCCTCGGTTCGGCCATGTCCCGGCTGCCCCCGTCAGTCGCGCATCGGCACGCGGAAGCGGAGCCGGTTTCGTCCCTCGCGGCGCTCGTAACGCAGGTCGCGCGCAAGGCGGCGCACCAGCGGCAAGCCGAAGCCGCCCTCGGGCCAGCTGCCGGGCAGGTCCGGGTCGGCCGCCGGCATGACCGCGCCGGGCAGGCACCCGTCGGACAACGGAACGCCCCGGTCCTCCACGATGTAGCTCGCGCCATCCTCGGCGAGCCGGACTTCGATCGCGACGGGCTGCCCGGCACGTCCGGCGTAGGCGTGCTCCTCGACGTTGTTCAGGATCTCCGCGAGCACGATGGTGGCATCCTCGACAAGGACGGCGGGGCATCCGGCCTCGCGAAGTTGGACCGACAGGTCCTGCAGCAGGCGTCGGACGGCACCGGGCCCTGTCGTCAGGCACAGGCAGGTCGAATTCGGGGCGCACGCGGTCCCGGTGGCCGTCGGCTTCGGGAATCGGTGCACGCGCTCAGACCGCTTCGGCCCGGCCCGGTCCCGGACCGGAAAAACAGGCCTCGGTATCGGCGTAGATGGGAAAGATCCGGTCCATGTGGGTCAGGCGCATTACCTTCTCCACCATCGGGGCCAGCGCGGCGAGTGCGAGCGTCCGGTCGTCCCCCAGCATCTTCCGTGCCGCGACGACGGCCCCGAGCCCGCTGGAGTCGAGAAACTCCACCTCGGCGAGGTCGAGCAGGATCGTCCCGGCCCCGGCGCCTTCGCCGGTCACGGCAAGCGCGCTGAAACGATCCTTGAACTGGATGGCGACGGCGGCGTCGAGGCGGGGCGCATGGACGCGCACGATGCCGACGCCCGCCCGCGATCCGTAGGACAAGTTCACGTATGCACCTCCACGCGCTGGTCTGTTAAAGTGCTACTCCTTGAATCTTTCCAAATGGTGGACACGAGGGAGACGGGCATGGACGAGGTCGTGATCGCGGGCGCCGCGCGGACGCCGATGGGCGGGTTCCAGGGGGAACTCTCGCCGCTCGGGGCGCCGGAACTCGGCGGCGCCGCGATCGCCGCGGCGCTCGAGGGGGCCGGGGCCGACGGCGCGGGCGTGGACGAGGTCCTGATGGGCTGCGTCCTGCCGGCCGGACAGGGCCAGGCGCCAGCACGGCAGGCGGGCTTCCTCGCGGGGCTGGGCGAGGGAATACCGGCCACCACCCTGAACAAGATGTGCGGCTCGGGCATGAAGGCCGCGATGTTCGCCTGGGACCGGCTGGCGCTGGGTCATGCGTCCGTCATCGTCGCGGGCGGCATGGAGAGCATGACGAACGCCCCGTACCTTCTGCCCGCCATGCGCGGCGGCGCCAGGATCGGGCACCAGAAGACCCTCGACCACATGTTCCTCGACGGGCTGG